>DVMG01000274.1 GCA_018715105.1 Candidatus Ventricola intestinavium | reverse complement strand
TAAAAATTTTGTCAATTATAATTCCAAAGTTCTCGTTTTTCATCGGATATTCACGGTTTTAAAAGAAAAAACAAGGCAATATAGAACATGTGCATGATAAAATCAGGGCATTTTTATACAGCAAAACGCGCCGCGCAGAAATTGCGCGGCGCGCTTTGCTTACGGAGTGAGAGGGGGAAGGGTTCCATCTATGTAAAAGGGCCTGTACCCTGATTGGCTAAAACGGTTCCTTCTTTCAGGCGGCGCGCAGCTCGCTGCCGATCAGCCTGCCCACCATCTCGCGGGCTTGTTCCATGGTCATTTCCCCGCGGCGGGCCAGCATGAGCAGCCCGTAGAGCCCCACGCCCACCAGGCGCCCGGCCTCGCGCTCGTCGGCGCCCTTTTCGCGAAGCGCCTGCGCGGCCATCTGCTCAAGCGCAGGGCGCATATGGGTGTACACGCGGTCGCACATGTCCGTATACAGGGCCGCGTGCTGCGGCAGGCACAGATCCGCGGTCAGCGGCGCCGTGAAGCACTGCTGCCATGCCTCGTGCTCCATCAGCCTGGCAAACTTCTCGCAGCCATCGCCCTCGCCGTCGGCAATCTGCTGAGCCACCGTGCCCAGATAGCTGCAATATCCTTCCACGACGGCCTTCACCATATCATCCTTTGTGGTGAAATAGTAATAGAAAAGCCCTTTTGCCACATCCACGGCGGATACAATCTCCGCAACAGACGTGCGCACAAAGCCCTGCTGGGCAAACAGCTTCGCCGCGGCGGCCACCATCTCCGCCCTGCGCTCTTCCGGTTTTTTGACAACTCGCATCGCGTATTCCTCCTTGTATACTCACGGCGCTTTGCCGCATCACGCTTCTGATGACGGTGATGATCGGGTGCTTTTGATGGGGCTATTGTATCAGCCCGCATCTCCTGCGGCAAGGGCAAACCGTCCAACGATACGCGGGCCTGTCCCAAATGTCAATTTTCGGGTTTTTATCTTACAGTGTGAGGTAATTTCAGCTGCTCAGGCTCTCCAGATATCCCTCCAGCGCCTGCACGTTGTCAAAGATCCGTCCCTCCGTCAAGGTTGCCTGTTCTGCCTCAGCCACCCGGGAGAGGGGAACATCCGTGCTGCGGACAACTTCAAGCGCCTCGCCGGATGTATTCTGCAAAATGGCGAGCATGCCGTCCTCCCCGCTTTTGAGCACCCAGTGCAGAGGGCACGGGATTTCCATCTTCACCGCGATATCCACTTCCCTGGCGGAAAAAGAGGTGACGGTCGCGCCGGGAATCACCGTGCCGACCTCGCTTTCAAACGCCTGCCGGGTCAGCCCGGCCAGCGCAGTCGGCATCTGCTCCCTGCGCTGCACGCTGTGGCTGCAGGGCGCATAATAGAGCGTCCTGTGCAGGTAACTGTCAAGATCCGTGCGCTCGGACAGATCCGCGCCCGCCGGAAGGCCCGGGCTCATCGTCTCTTCCTGCTGCGCCGTGCGCACCGGCTCCTCCTGCCCCGGCGCATCCACACGCGCGGGCAAAAGGCACAGGATGGCCGCCAGCACCGCCGCGGCAATCAAAAACCGATAGGGAGAGCTAAAGATTCTCTTCAATGTCCCTCATCTCCTTTAAGGGACAGTGTGCGCCTTTTTGGCTTCGGGCATGAGAGTCCTTTCCCTGTTGGAAAAAAGATACACAATCGCTTCGCGTCCCCATGAAAACCCTCGAAATCTTCCATTTCCGGCACAAAGCCCTTCTCTTTCAAAAGCGCTTTTGCCAGCAACGTCGGAGCTTTGCTCTCTTTTCTTCCAGGGAGGAAACCCTTTTGCCAGCCGTCGGCAAGCTTTTCTCCTTTCGTCTCAAGCGCCTTTTATTGCCGAACTAAACTCCCGGGCATCCGGCAAAGGGCGATCAAAAAAGCCGGCCTTCTTTCCCGCTCAGAAAAAAAGACCGGCTCTCCTTCAGTATGCGCTCTCTCCCGCAAAGGCCCGGATGGCCGCGCTGCGCTGCTCCCCGAGCACCTGCCGGGCCGGACCATCCTCCAAAACGAGGCCGTTTTCCATATAGATCACACGGTCGGCCACATCCCGGGCAAAATTCATCTCATGGGTGACGACAATCATCGTGCGCTTTTCCCTGGCGAGCTGGCGGATGACGGAGAGCACCTCCTGCGTCAGCTGGGGATCAAGCGCAGAGGTCGGCTCGTCAAAACAGAGAATTTCCGGATCCATCGCCAATGCCCGGGCGATGGCCACGCGCTGGCACTGCCCGCCGGACAGATTGCATGGATATTCTCCCGCCTTATCTGCAAGGCCCACCTTTTCAAGCAGCGTCATCGCCTTCTGGGCGGCATCCTGACGGGAACGGCGCAGCACAAACTGCTGCGGCGCCGTCAGATTGCGCAGCACCGTATAATGAGGGAAGAGATTGTAATCCTGAAACACCAGCCCCATTTTCAGGCAGATGCCGCGCAAATCCCTTTCCCTTCGATACTGGACCCGGCCGTCCGGCCCTGTCTGCACCATCGCCTGCCCGTCAATGAAAATTTCCCCGCTGTCCACCGTTTCAAGGTGGTTGAGGCAGCGCAGCAGCGTGCTCTTGCCCGATCCGCTGCGGCCGATAATGGCCACCACCTCGCCGCGCGAAACGCGCACCGTCACGCCCCGGAGCACCTCATTTTCCCCAAAGCATTTTCGGATATTGATCGCCTGAAGCATGGCGCGCTTCCCCCTTCGTCATTCCTTATAATAGGCCAGCCGCCTGTTCATGCTGCTGAAAAACAGCGTCACCGCGCCATTCATCAGCAGGTAAAAAAGCCCCGCCACAAACAGCGGCTCCACCGATGCGGTGCGGCTGGCCTCGTTTTTGGCGGCCCGGAAAAGCTCCGCCACCGCGATGATATTGGCCAGGGAGGTATCCTTGACCAGCGTGATGACCTCGTTGCTGACGGGCAGCAGCACGCGCTTGATCATCTGCGGCATGACGATGTGAAAAAAAGTCTGCGCCCTTGTCATGCCCAACACCTGACCGGCTTCCAGCTGGCCCACGGGGATGGACTGGATCCCTCCGCGGAAGATTTCCGCAAAATAAGCGGCATAATTGAGCGAAAAAGCCAGGATTGTGGCGCTCATGCGGTCAAGGTTCATCCCCGTCCACATGGGAATGGCAAAATAGATCGCAAAGATCTGCAGCATCAGCGGCGTGCCCCGCATCACCAGGATATAAAGGGACACCGGGGCAGAGACGGCCCGATGCCGGTTCATGCGCAGCAGGGCCACCAGCAGGCCCAGCGGCAGGGAAAACACAAGCGTGCTGCCAAAGATAGCCAGCGTGGCGGCCATTCCATCCCGCATGGAAAGCACCAGGCGGATCAGCGCTTCAGGGTTGTTAAAATACTGCATGGGAGCTCCTTTGCCGGATCATGGGCTGCTTGATCCGAGTCGTCCCGCGCCGAAAGGGCGCCGGAGGCAGCCTGCCCCCGGCGTCCCTTTCCACAGGCGGTTACTTTCTGTATTCATCCGCATAATCGGCAACAATGGTCACATCGTTGGCAAACCATGCCGAGCGGATCTCATCCAGCGTGCCGTCCTCCTGGATGGCGATAAGCTGCTGGTTGACGGCGTCAGCCAGGCTCTGTTCCTCTTTGCGGAAAGCGATGCCGTATTCTTCGGCCTCCAGCACCTCGGGCAGAACGGCGAATGCGGTGGGATCCTCCTGCTGGGCGACGTAGTAATTGCCCACAACCGAGTCGATCAGCAGCACATCGATATTCCCCAGCTTGAGATCCATCAGGGCGACGACGAAATCGTCATACAGGTTGGGCTCGCCGCCGTCGATGATCTCCTTGACCTGCGGGTTGGCGTCCAGCACGGTGACGGAGCTGGAGCCGGCCTGTGTGCCCAGCACCTTGCCCGCCAGATCGTCAACGGATGTGATGCCCGAATCCGCACGCACCAGCAGGATCTGCTCGTTGGCCATATAGGGCATGGAGAAGCACACCTGCTCCCTGAGCTCATCCGTCATCGTCATGCCGGACCAGATGCAGTCGATATTCCCGGTGTTGAGCTCCATCACCTTGGCATCCCAGGAAATCGGCTGAAGCACCAGCTCCACGCCCAGGCGGCTTGTCACCTCCCGGGCCAGGTCGATGTCAAAGCCCACGTGCTCGCCATTCTCATCCACAAAGCCCATCGGCGGATAAGCCTCGTCAAAGCCCATCACAAGTTCTCCCTTTGCAAGCACATCGGCAAGACCGGTATCCTCGCAAAGCGCGCTGCAGCACAGCAGGGTCATCAGGGCGGCAAGCAGAATGGCGGAAATCTTTTTCATGGTGTGCGCTCCTCTCATCGTCACGCCTTGGGCGCGGGTCGGTTGGTTTTTGCTTTATTATGCTATCGCTTTAGCGTAATAAAGCATATCACGGATTGCTGCATCTGTCAAGCCCTGTTTTTCAAATTTTTCCGGCAGAATGCTTTTATCTCTTTTCAGGAATTCCTGCCGGGAGGGCTTCCGGTTTCCGGCCCCTTCCTTGGAGACGCGCGTAAGGCTTCCTTTTGAGGCGGACGCGTCTTTCTGTTTCCGAATCCGATTCAAAAATGCCGGTTAAACCTACAGCCCCTTAAGATTATATGCATTATATCTCATATGTATATGGCAATTTTGTTAAATTTTGAATAATCATTGCTGTCAGAGCATGAATTTGGTATAATATTGTTACTCTGTGGATGTGCATGTTCACTCTGCGGAAATGCGAAAAGAAAGGATCGAATGTGACATGAAGAAATCTCTGTTTCTTGTCCTGGCGCTCATGCTGGCCCTGTTTGCCGGCAGCGCGCTCGCGGACGCCGACTACACGTTTGACCCCGCCAATCCCTATGACGGCGTCATGAGCGGCCTGTTTGACGAGGTGCCCATCACCACGGAAAACGGGGATGAAGGCACGGCGTCCATCTATCTGCCGGAGGGCCTGCAGCCCTGGACCCCTGCCGTGATCGTCCTCACACCGGACAACACGACCGCAAAGGATTTTGCCCAGAGCGAGACCGGCCTGGCCTGGCGCGCTGTGGCGGATGAAAACCTGATTGGTCTGGCCTTCCTGGAGCCGGCCTCCGGCGCAAGCTGGAACCTGACGATGAGCGAGGAGGGGCGCGACGACGCCGCGGTGCTCTCTCAGCTGTATATGACCATGCGCTCCAAGGCCGTGACCAACGTGGCCCCCTTCTCCATGGATAAGACCCATGTGGGCCTGGTGGGCTATGGCGAAGGCGGCGCAGCTGCCCTGCTCTTCGGCGCGCAGACCGCTACGGAATTCAGCGCCATCTGCGCGGTGGATGCGACGGCCGTGAGCGCCGAAGCGATGGATGCGGCGGGCGACATGCTCGTGCTTCCTTTCCCGGCGGACAGCACGCTCGGCGTCGTGGAGATGGACGTGCAGGCCAGAGATGTGGAAACTCCGGTCTGGTTCATCAACTCGGCGGAAGGCAACGAGGCGGCTCTGGGCTTCTATATCCATGCGGCCGATGCGAAGGAAGCCGAGGCCAATGAGTATGCCCAGACGGTCTATCAGGGTGAAAACGAGGCCGTGCGCATCTGGGTGAGCGAGGGCGAAACCGATCCCGCCACCATCCAGAGTGCATTCCTGTCCAAGACCAACCGCTTCATGGCCATGCAGGATGGCGGCCGTGTGGCCTTTACCACCGACTTCACCCAGCCGCAGATCGTCATGAATGAGGAAGAAATCAACGGCGAACCCCGCCGCTGGATCACCTATGTGCCCACGACGTATGATCCCGAGCAGGAAACCCCGCTGGTGCTGGCCATCCACGGCTATACGGCGAGCGCTCAGTCCACGCTGGAGGAGTCCCGCTGGCATGACCTGGCCGAGGAAAACGGCTTCATCGTGATCTTCCCGCAGGGCCTTGTGCGTGAAAGCGCGGGAATGGGCAACATCCCGGCGACCTGCTGGGTGGCCGGCGGCTTCGCCTCTGCATTCCCGGGCGCCGATCCGATGGTGGACATCGATTTCATCAACACGATCCTTGACAAGGCCGAAGAAGAATACAACATCGACACCACCCGCATCTATGCAACCGGCCACTCCAACGGCTCCATGATGACCTGGGAGCTGGGCGTCTATAACACGGGCCGCTTTGCCGCGATCGCCCCGATCGGCGCGATGAACACGCCGTCGACGGCATTCTCCGGCGACCAGCTGCTGCCCACCTGGTCCTTCATGGGCGAATATGACGGCTCCGGCATGGCCCTGACCGAGGGCAGCGACAACGTCGCCACCCTCAGCGCCTGGAACGAGCACAACGGAACGGATGAAAGCCAGCCCGTGCTCAGCAACGAACACGACGGCCAGTGGCAGACCATCACGTTTAAAAACGCCGACGGCGTGCCGCTTGTGCGCTTCACCGGCGTGCTGCGCACCGCGCACATCTACATGCCGGAGGAGAGCGAAGCCATCTGGGACTTCTTCTCCATCTACAGCCGCGGCGAAGACGGCACGCTCTACTACAAGGGCGAAGCCGTGACGGCCAGCGAATACGTCCAGTCCGACAGCTGGTATGAGCCGGCGGCCGAATAAACCCCAGCTTTTCACCAGGGCCGTGGCGGAATTTCCGCCGCGGCTTTTCTCTTGCCTGCCGGGCGCGCCGGTGGTAAAATAAAGGGGAAAACCTGTTGATCCGGGCGGCGTGGCCAACGCCGGGCCGCCCCTCACAAAAAGGGGGATCGCCATGCGCCCTACCGTTCTCTTTTTCAGCCCCACAGGCGGTGTCCGAAAGGCCGCTTCTCTGCTGACCGAGGCCATCGCCGGGGATGCAGACTATGTGGATCTTTCCCTGACACTGCATGGACAGCGGGATCTTTGCCTGACACAGGATGATGTCTGCGTGATCGCCGTCCCTTCCTTTGGCGGCCGCGTGCCGGAAATCGCCGCGCGGCATCTGGCTTCCATTCGGGGAGGAGGCGCGCGGGCCGTGCTCGTAAGCGTCTACGGCAACCGCAGCGACGAGGACACGCTTCCGGAGCTGCGGGATATCGCCAGGGCAGCGGGTTTTTTCCCCGTAGCTGCGGTCCGGGCCATCGCGGAGCACAGCATTGTGCGCTCCATTGCCGCCGGCAGGCCCGATGACGAAGATGCGCGCACGCTCGCACGCTTCGGCAGAGAAATCCGCTCGCTGCTGAGCGCGGATGCCCCGGTTCCCGTTGATCTGCCCGAAAAGGCCCGGCTGCGTCCCTATGGCGGCGTGCCCATGCATCCCAGGACAAGCCGGCGGTGCACGGGCTGCGGCAAATGTGCAACCCTGTGCCCGGCGGGCGCCATCCCCCGGGAAAACCCCGCCCTCACGGATGAAAAAGCCTGCATCACCTGCATGCGCTGCGTAGCCATATGCCCGCAGCACGCGCGTTCGCTCAGCCCGGTGGCGTTGGCGCTCGTCGGGCGCAAACTGAAAAAAGCCTGTGCCGAGCGCAAAGAGCCGGAATTGATTCTCGGAAAAACATAAGACGGACCCGTGATGACAGCGCAAAGCGCCCCCGCAGCCTTTGGCTGCGGGGGCGCTTTATCCTTTCTTTATCCTTCCTTTATCCATCCGATATCCGTCCGATTTCCAATCACACGGCTGCAAGAACGCGTCTTCCAGGCCGCGCAGGCGTTACGCCCTGTCCATCCAGTCCCACAGCCGCTGGAGCTCTTCTTCGCTCTCGTACTGAAGCACGATGCGCCCCTTCCGGGCAGATCCCTCCAGGGTGACGCGCAGGCCCGTGGCCGCGCGCAGGCGGTCCTGAAGCTCCGTGTATTCCACGGGCAGGGGCTCGCGCCGCTGCTTTTCCTTTTTTTCAGGAGCGTTTTTCGCCGCCGCCTCCAGCTGGCGCACCGACCAGCCAAACTGAAGCGTTTTGGCAAACAGGGCAGCCTGCCTTTCTCCGTCTTCTATGCCCGCGAGCACGCGCGCATGCCCCGCCGAGAGCGTGCCGTCGATCACGGCGGCCTGAACTTTGGCCGGCAGGTTTAAAAGCCGGAGCAGATTGGCCACAGCGCTGCGGCTGCGGCCCAGCCGGGCCGCGACCGCTTCCTGCGTGAGCGCGCATTCATTCATCAGCCGGTCAATGCCGCGCGCCTCCTCAATGGCGTTGAGGTCTTCGCGCTGAATGTTCTCCACCAGCGCGGCTTCCTGCCGGCGCACGTCGTCCCACTCGCGGACAAGGGCGGGAATGGAGTCCAGATTGGCCAGTTTCGCGGCGCGCCAGCGCCTCTCCCCGGCAATGATCGTGTAGCGCGCGCCCTCACGCGCCACGAGAATCGGGGAAATCACCCCATTATGACGGATGGACTCCGCCAGGGCAAGCAGCGCCTCATCGTCAAACTTCTTACGCGGCTGGTTTCGGTTGGGATCGATCTCCCCCACCGGGATCTCAACCACGGCACCGGCCGGCAGCGGCGCGGCGCCTTCGCCGCCCGCCGCGTCGACGGATTCCACAACCTCTTCCACATCCGGCAGGATAGCGCTCAGCCCTCTGCCCAACCCCATTTTCTTCGCCATGATTCAATCCTCTTCCTATTTTAACGGATCTGCGGGCCTCGCCGCGGCCTCAGCGCGGGATTTTTGCGGACTTCGCCTTTTTTCCCGTCACATTCTGCTTAGAAACTCGCGGGCCAGCTGCTGATAGCTCTGCGCGCCCAGCGAGCGCGGATCATACAGGTGGATGGGCAGGCCGTGGCTGGGCGCTTCGCCCAGGCGCACGTTGCGCGGAATCACGGTGTTGTAAACCTTGCCCTTAAAGACCTTGCGCACCTCCTGCGCAACCTGAATGCCCAGATTGGTGCGCGCATCCAGCATCGTAAGGACGACGCCTTCAAGGGTCAGGTGCCGGTTGATCCGCTGCACTTTCTGAATGGTGCCCATCAGGGCGCTGACTCCCTCCAGCGCGTAATACTCGCATTGGATGGGGATCAGCACGCCGTCCGCCGCACACAGCGCGTTGAGCGTGATCAGCCCCAGTGAAGGCGGACAGTCGATAAAAATCTCGTCAAACCGGTCTGCGGCAGGGGAAAGCGCCTGCGCGATGACATGCTCGCGCCTGTCCATATCTGCCAGCTCGATCTCTGCGCCGGCCAGGCGGATATCCGAAGGGAGCAGCATCAGGTTATCCTGCGCGGTCTTCACGAGCGCGTCCTCAAGGCGCACGTTTCCGGCCATCACCTCATAGATGGTGGGCGTCTTTTCCCTGACGCGCACCCCCAGCCCGCTGGACGTGTTGCCCTGCGGGTCGGCATCCACCACAAGCACGCGCCGCCCTTCGGCGGCCACGCAGGCGGAAAGATTGACGCTGGTGGTCGTCTTGCCGACGCCGCCTTTCTGGTTGGTGATTGCAATGATCCTTGCCATGGTATTCCTCATCCTCAACAGCCCGTGCCCGCCCCGGCGCGCTCAGGCCATCTGGTTGTTCTCTTCGAGCACCTGCATAATGCACGCGCGCTCCATCTCCTCAAGCGGAAAACGCCTGACCAGCTCGCGCATCGCGGCAAAGGAGCCCTCGCGTGAAAAGTCGTACAGCGCATCCTGCAGGCTGGGGCTGACGTTCATGCGCGCATACGAGAGCGCCAGCAGCCGGTCGGACAGATCGCGGATCTGCTCGCCGGTCACCCTCAGGCGGCGGCCGTCATCCAGCGCAACGACCATGGAGCGCCCCGTCGCCGTATAGACGGCGTTGAACAGCAGCGAGTCCAGCCTGCGCCAGAGCACGGAAAGCGTATCCCCTGTGCGGCCAAAGCGCACGAGAATCTGATTGACGGCGTACACCAGCTCCGGGCTGTCGCAAAGCAGCGCATGGCCCCAGCACGCGCCGATCATGGATTCGATCTGTTCAAGTCTGCCGGGCATATGGTCCCCTCCCTGCGGGCGGCATCCTCCGTTGCGGCACATCCATGCCATCATATCCTTTTTACTATTCTACACGCAACGCGGTTTTCCCGCAAGGGGTTTTCAAAAATGTGTGCGCCATGGGGCGGCGCGCCCGCATGAAGCCGGCAAATCCGGGAAAAAATGCCGTTTGGACGGGCGATCCTTTTCAGGGCCGTTTACTTTTTCCCTTTATCGGAGTATACTGATTTTATCCGGATCAAACAGGCCGATTCCATGCAAGGAGGCAATTCATGATCACACAGGCCACATGCTCGCTTGTGCTTGCGCGCGCCCTCTCGCGCGGCGGCACATTTGCCGAGATTTTTTACGAGGACTCGCGCCATTTTTCCATGACGCTGCGCTCTGGAAGAATTGAAAACGCGGCCACGTCAAGGCCGCGCGGGGCAGGCATCCGCGTCTATGATAAGCTGCGCTCCATATACGTTTACACGTGCGATGTTTCACAGGCCGGCCTTCTTCGCGCGGCGGAGCGCGCGGCGGCCGCCGTGACCGATTCGCCCGCGGCGGCCGGGGATATCGTCCTCACCCTTCAGGAACATCCAAACATCCATCCCGTCGAGCGCCTTACGCTCGATGTGCCGGCCGGGCGGCGCGCACAGGTGCTGCGTGCGGCGGACAGCGCGGCCCGCGCGGTGGACAGCCGCATCACGCAGGTCACCGCGGGGCTCCTCTCGCGGGAGCAGCATGTGCTCATCGCCAACAGCGAAGGGCTGTATACGGGCGACACACGGGTGTACACCCGTCTTCTGTGTTCCGCCGTTGCCAGCGACGGCACGGAAAACCAGACCGGAACCGATAACCCCGGCGCGCTGATGGGCTTTGAACTGTTTGAAACCCGCGTGGATCCCGAGGCGGTGGGCCGCAAAGCCGCTCAAACCGCCGTGACCATGCTCACCGCGCCATACTGCCGCGCCGGAGAAATGCCGGTCGTGATCGCGGGGGGATTTGGCGGCGTGATCTTCCACGAGGCATGCGGCCACTCCCTGGAGGCCACAAGCGTGGCGCCGGGCATGAGCGAATTCTGCGGCAAGCTGGGGCAGGCCATCGCCGCGCCCTGCGTCACCGCCATCGACGATGGCACCATGCCCGGCGAGTGGGGCAGCGAAAACATCGACGACGAGGGCACGCCCACCACGCGCCTTGTGCTCATTGAAAACGGCGTGCTCAAAAACTACATGGTGGACAGGCTCAACGGCCTGAAGATGGGCATGGCGCCCACCGGAAACGCGCGCCGGGAGAGCTATGCCTACGCCCCCACAAGCCGCATGCGCAACACGTTTATCGCGCCGGGGAACGATGACGAGCAGGAAATGATCCGCACCATGGGCGACGGGCTTTATGCCGCGCAGATGGGGGGCGGAAGCGTCAACCCGGCCACGGGCGAATTCAACTTCGCCGTGCAGGAAGGCTATCTTGTTCAGGACGGAAAGATCACCACGCCCGTGCGCGGCGCATCGCTGATCGGCAAAGGCGCGCAGATCCTCATGCGCATCGACCGCGTGGGCAAAACGATGACCATGGGCCAGGGCATGTGCGGCTCCCTGAGCGGCAGCGTGCCCACCAATGTCGGTCAGCCGACCATCCGCGTCAGCCTTCTGACGGTCGGCGGAAAGTGAGGGATCCATCATGGAAATGAACATCGCATCCTTCGCCGAGCGCGTGTTTGAAGCGGCCAGCGCCGCAGGCATTGCCCCGGCGGAGATCGCCTACACGCAAAGCGAAGCCTTCAGCGTGCGCATGCGCCGGGGCGATATGGAAGATTATCAGGTCAGCGAACGCCTCAGCCTCACGCTGCGCGGCCGCGTCAACGGGCGCATCGGCACCAGCAGCACGCAGGCGCTCGACGAGGAGAGCATCGGCCTGCTTGTGCGCGGCGTTGCCGAGAGCGCGCAGCTGATTGAGACGGATGAGCAGGACGATATCCTCCCGCCGGATGAGCGCTACGGCACGGTGTGCAACGATGCTTCGGCGCTTGACACGCTTCGCGCGGAGGACAAAATCGCCCTGGCGCGCAAAATTGACGCGCTCATGCAGAACCGGGATCCGCGCATCACGCCGGATGACACCGTCGTTGCCTCGGCAGACGAAGTTTTCTGCCTGAAAAACACGCTGGGGCTTGATCTTTCCCATCACAGCAACATGCTCTATGCCTACACCGGCGCACTCGCCAAAGAAGGGGACCGGGCGGCGACGGGCTTTGAAATCCGCTGGGGATACAGCCTGGACGCCATCGACCCCGAAGCGCTTGCAGAGGCATGCTGCCAGGATGCATTGGCCAAGCTGAACGCGGGCCGCCTGAAAAGCGGCACCTATCCCGTCGTCATTCGAAACGCCGCCATGGCCGACCTGCTTTCCACATTTGCCGGTGTTTTCTCCGCAGACAACGCGCAAAAGGGCCTCTCTCTGCTCGCCGGACGCGAGGGGGAGACCGTCGCCAGCCCCTGCCTGACGCTGACGGACGATCCGCTGATGCCCTGGGGGCTGGCCAGCTGCCCCTTTGACCGGGAAGGCGCGGCCACCGCTCCCAAGAAGATCCTGGACGCCGGCGTGCTTCAAACCCTCCTGCACAACCGCAAAACCGCCCGAAAGGCCGGCATTCGGACAACCGGAAACGCCGCGGGTTCCGGCCGGGTCGCCCCCACCAACCTGTATATCGTTCCCGGCAGCCTGTCGCTTGAAGACATGCTCCTCAACCTCGGCGACGGTCTGTATCTGACGGAAGTGAGCGGCCTGCATGCCGGCGCCAACCCCGTCAGCGGCGATTTTTCCCTGCTGGCACGCGGCTTCCTGATCCAGGGCGGGCGCATAGAACGCGCCGTGGAGCAGTTTACCGTTGCCGGAAACTTCTTTCAGCTGCTTCGCGACGTGATGAGCGTGGGCGCGGATCTGCTCTTTGAAGCCTCGCCCATCGGCAGCCCGTCCGTGATGGTCCGGGCGCTGAACATCGCCGGCGAAGACTGATTGTTTCGTCTGCACCCTGCTTTCCCCCTGTGCGGCTCGGGGCTTCCCCGCCGCGCGGGGGGAATTTTGATGTCCCCGCGTTCTCCCGCTTTTAAGGCCCCGCCATGTGCTGGCGGATCAGCTCTGCCAGCGCGCGGGTCGCACGGCTTTGATAGCCGCCCGCCGGATAGATCAGCGCCAGGTCCAGATAGACGCGCTCTTTCCCGATAGACAGATAGTGAACCCCGGAAGATTCCTCCGCATAGGAGCGATAGGTGAAAGCCAGCCCCAGCCCCTGCCGCGCCATGGCGGCCGACAGCTCAACGCTCATATCGGCCGACAGCGTCCTGGGAAACGCGCCGCAGGCGGCAAACATCCTTTCGGCCATGCCGCCGAGGATCGTGCTTGGCCCGGAGAGAAAAAAGGGGAACTTGGCCGCTTCCCGCAGATCCACATACGGGTTGCCCGTCTCATCCTGCTGAATCAGCGCTGTCACCGGATGGCGCGGATGGGCGAGAATGCACACCTCGTCGCGCATCACCGGATCGCAGGGGATTTCCTCTCCCTGGGGCACGATGAGGGCCATATCCAATTCCCCCGCGGCGATCCGCTCTTCCAGCCGCTTGCTTTGCTCCTCGTGGATGACCACCTCCACCTGCGGGTAGAGCTCATAAAACCGGCGCATGACCCGGGGCAGCAGGTGGGTGCCGCGATAGGTGCTGATGCCAAACTCGATGCGCCCGCTGCGCAGCTGCTCAATATCTCCCAGCTCTCCTCTGAGCTGGTGGTATTGGAAGAGGATCTGCTTCGCGCCTTTGACAAAAACTTCCCCCGAATAGGTGAGCCTCACCCCGCTGGCTGTGCGCATGAAGAGCTTAGTGCCCAGTTCGGATTCATATTTCTGCAAAAACTGGCTCAGGCTTGACTGCGCCATGTAAAGCCTCTCGGCGGCCCGGCTGATCGAGCCTTCCCTGGCGATGGTGACGATGTATTCCAGTTCCCTGAGTTCCATAAGGCCGCCTCCTCAAAACCTGCCGCTTATGGGAGCCATTGTTTTTTCCGATAGAGCCCATATCATTTTACCGCTTGCACCGATACCCATAGTATTATAAAATATAGACAGCCAAATGACAAGGGATTTGTAAAACTGGTCCAGATCGATTTGCATGTTCCCCACGTTCTTGTCATCCCACACATCGGCAAACATTCGGATAAGGAGAGGAAAAACATGGTCAAACTCTATGACGGCGGCGTCTATCTGGTTCACGGCACGCAGATTGTCACCGATCCGGCGCAGCTGCCCGGCCTGTGCGGCCGCAGCGTCTCGCAGGAAGAAGGCGAGCAGGGCACGATGGCCTACAGCATCCTCAAGGCTCATAACCAGAGCGGCGACATGCAGAACCTGCGCATGCGCTTTGACAGCCTGACCAGCCACGACATCACCTATGTCGGCATTATCCAAACGGCGCGCGCCTCCGGCATGAAGGAATTCCCCATGCCCTACGTGCTCACCAACTGCCACAACAGCCTGTGCGCCGTGGGCGGCACCATCAACGAGGACGACCACATGTTTGCCCTCTCTGCGGCGCACAAATACGGCGGCATCTACGTGCCCACCAACATCGCGGTCATCCACAGCTACAACCGCGAAATGATGTCCGGCTGCGGCCGCATGATCCTGGGCTCGGACAGCCACACGCGTTACGGCGCGCTGGGCACGCTGGCCGTGGGCGAGGGCGGCGGCGAGCTGGCCAAGCAGCTGGTTGGCCGCACCTATGATGTGGCGCGTCCCGGCGTGGTGGCCATCTATCTGACGGGCAAGCCGCAGCCCGGCGTCGGCCCGCAGGATGTGGCGCTGTCCATCATCGGCGCGGTTTATGCAAACGGCTATGTAAAAAACAAGGTCATGGAGTTTGTGGGGCCGGGCGTGGCCAGCCTGCCCATCGAATACCGCAACGGCATCGACGTGATGACCACCGAGACGACCTGCTGGTCCTCCATCTGGACGACGGATCAGGCGACGAAGGATTACTTTGCCATTCACGGCAGGCCCGAAGCCTACAAAGAGCTCCGGCCCGCGGATGTCGCCTATTACGATGGCTGCGTATACGTGGATCTTTCCACGGTGGAATGCACCATCGCCCTGCCCATGCATCCCAGCTATACCTACACCATCGCCGAGCTCAAGGCCAATGCCAGGGATATCCTGCATGCATGCGAGGTCAAGGCGAATGAGCAGATCACCGGCGCCCGGCTCGACCTTCTGTCCAAGGTGCACGACGATGGCATCTACGTGGATCAGGGCATCGTGGCCGGCTGCTCCGGCGGCACGTTTGACAATGTGTGCGCCGTAGCGGATATCCTGCGCGGCCACAGCTGCGGGAACGGCACATTCAAGATGAGCGTTTATCCCGGCAGCATGCCCGCCTACATCGCGCTGATGAAGAATGGCGCGCTTTCCGACATCGCATCCGCCGGCGCGATCATCCGCGAGTGCTTCTGCGGCCCCTGCTTCGGCGCGGGCGATACCCCGGCAAACGGCGAATTCTCCATCCGCCACACCACGCGCAACTTCCCCAACCGCGAGGGATCCAAGCCCGGCGAAGGGCAGATGGCCGGCGTGGCGCTCATGGATGCGCGCTCCATCGCGGCCACCGCGATCAACGGCGGCAGGCTGACGGCCGCGACCGAACTGGACATTGATTACACCACCCCGCGGTATTTCTTCGATGGCAGCGTGTATGAAAAGCGCGTGTACGATGGATATGGCCATGCGCAGCCGGATCACGAGCTGAAGATGGGCCCCAACATCAAGGACTGGCCTGAACAGCCCGCGCTCTCGGAAGATCTGCTGCTCAAAGTGGTCTCCTATATCACCGATCCGGTGACCACAACGGATGAGCTGATCCCCTCCGGCGAAACCTCTTCCTACCGCTCCAATCCCCTTCGGCTTGCCGAGTTTGCCCTCTCCCGCAAGGATCCGGCTTATGTGGGCAACGCCAAGGCCGTGCACGCGGCTGAGACGGCGCGCGAACAGGGCCAGCCCCTTCCCCGTGAGGTCACGGACGTGTATGCGGCGCTTGAAAAGACCGTCCCGGTCGATCCCGCGAACACCGTCATCGGCTCCACGATCTATGCCAACAAGCCGGGCGACGGCTCTGCGCGCGAGCAGGCGGCAAGCTGCCAGCGCGTGCTGGGCGCCTGCGCCAACCTCGCCCGTGAATATGCCACCAAGCGCTACCGCTCTAACTGCATCAACTGGGGCATGGTGCCCCTGCTGGTGACGGATCCGGAGGTCTTTGCAAAGGGCGATTACGTGTTCATTCCGGGAATCCGCAGCGCCATTCTCAGCGGCAAGACGGAGTTTGACGCCTATGTCGTCCGTCCCGGCGGCGAAATCGTCCGGATGACTGTCTCTACGGGCGCCCTCACGCCGGATGAACGCCAGATCATCGCGGACGGCTGCCTCATCAATTATTACAGGAACCACTGAGGAGCAGACTCTTCCTCCCTCAGCCGGGGAGGAAAAGCCGCGCAGAGGCCGGGCCCGGCCGTTCCGGGCAGAGAAAGGTAAACGCGGCGCTCCCGTCGGGGGAGCGCCGTGCTTGTTTCGGGCCTGGTCATGCGCATCCCTGCTATGAATGAAAGGGGAGATCCGCATGGGACGCATCCGGGAGATCCTTGTCCTATTTTTTCAATTCGTGAAATTTGGCACCTTCACATTCGGCGGCGGCTGGAGCATCATCGCTCAAATGCAGAAGCTCTACGTGGAAGAAAAGCACGTCATCACCAGCGAGGAACTGCTTGACCTGACCAGCGTAGGCCGCAGCCTGCCGGGCACGATGATCGGCAATGTCGCCGTTTTGTACGGCTATCGCGCGGCGGGCATCGCCGGCGCGCTGGCCTGTGTGTTTGGCATGGTGCTGCCGCCCATGGTCATTCTGGCCGTGATCACGCTGTTTTACACGGCCTTTCAGCAGAACCCCTGGGTGGCTTCCGCCATGGCGGGCGTGCGCACGGCCGTGGTGCCCATCATGCTCAGCGCCGTTGTGAACATGCTCAAAAGCGCGTTTCGCTATCCGCCCTGCTACGCGGTGGCGGTGCTGACGTTGGCGCTTTATCTGTTTATGAACGTCAACTGCGTGTATCTGGTGCTGATCGGCGCCGTGTGCGGCCTGATCATCGCGGAAATTTACGAACGGAAGGGGGATGCCGGTCATGGTGCTTCTTGATCTGTTCATCAGCTTTGTAAAAATCGGCTTTACCAGCTTTGGCGGCCTGTCCATGATTCCGCTGATCACGTCGGAAATGACCACCCACCAGTGGATGACCTCCGCCGAAGTATCCGATATCGTCGCCATCGCGGAGATGACCCCCGGCCCGCTGGGGCTCAACTGCGCCACATTTGCCGGAATCCGCACCGCGGGCATCGCCGGCGCCGTGGCCGCCAACCTCGGCGCCCTCACCCCCACGCTCACGCTGTGCCTGCTGGCCGCCGTCTTTTTTGAGCGTTTCCGCCGGAGCCGCATCATGGTGGATGTGCTCACGGGCGTGCGCCCCGCATGCGTGGGCATGATCTTCGGCGTGGTTTTCTCCCTGTGCGCGAGCAATTACGCGCCCACGGGAACGGTCAGCCTGCCTTCGGTGGGCCTGGGCATCCTCTGCTTTATCCTGCTGACCCGGTTCAAGGTCAGCATTCCCAAAGTGATCTGCCTGAGCGCCGTGATGGGGCTCCTGCTCTTCGGCGTGCTGGGATGGTCCTGAAAAAGCCGTCCTGCGCCCCTCTTTCAAAAAGAGGCAGGCGATTTGAAGGCGCGCAAAGCCCTGCTGCATGTTCTGCGCTGCAGCAGGGCTTTTTTCTGTGCGGCCTTACGCGGCATCCCGGAGTCCAAAGCGGCCTGCGTCATGCCCGGAGCCCCTGTTCATCCGTTTTCTTCTCCCGTGACGATGGCATAATACGCGCCGGTCGTCACCTTGTAAAGCAGCGTGTAGAGCGCCGCAAACACAAGCACGCACACAACCGTAACGCCGGAAAGCAGCGGCAGATTGGTGAAGCCGAAGAGCACCAGGATTTTACGGATCATCGGGAAGGCAAACGCCAGATGGCTTCCCGCCAGCAGCAGCGGCAGGAAGAATACCGTGAGCATCTGGGTGTTGATGCTG
This sequence comes from Candidatus Ventricola intestinavium, assembly GCA_018715105.1. Classification (GTDB taxonomy): domain Bacteria; phylum Bacillota; class Clostridia; order Christensenellales; family Aristaeellaceae; genus Ventricola; species Ventricola intestinavium. The sequence continues at coordinate 11,322 of DVMG01000274.1, read as the reverse complement.
CGGCGGATATCCCCTGCGGTCATGCCCACATTCATCATGATGGCAAAGCGCGCCTGATCTTCATAGCCCTCGCTGACCTGCTTGTAATAGATCATCAGCACGGTCGCCAGCGCAAACACGATAGAGAGCATCACCCCCAGGAAGAACAGCCCGCCAAACGTGCTGTAAAAGCTCTGCCTCGCTCCCGCGTCCCCCTCGCACTGGAAATACGTGATCTCTTCTCCTCTCTGCGCTCCAATCTGGTCAAACATGCGGTCCAGCACCGCCTGCTTCACAGAATCCGGCGCATCCAGATCAAAACCATACATGTGCTGAAGGCGCACCATGGGCTCTCCAAACATATTGACCCTGTCCGTATCCATCAGGGGCCGCACATACTCCTCCAGATCCGCCACGATCACATAAAGCACGGATGAGATCTGCCCGGCCGCATCGACATTGGGCGGAGGGGTGCTGTCCACGCGGACGACCGACAGCGCTTTCGTCCCACGCACGCGCACGGTATCCTGGCGATAATCCGCGCCGTTGGCCGGGATCACGATCGCCTCATCCGGCCCCAGCGAGTCCCTGCCGCCCGTCAGGCGGTTGTAATCCTCCAGCGGCAGGACGCAGAGCAGCCACACCTGCGCGTCCAGCAGGGTGTCAAACAGGTTGACCGCTGAGCCGTCCGTGAGGAATTCCCCATTCATGTAATAGGCGTCTATGCCTGCGATGCGCATGTCCATCTCCTTTTCCATGGCCGCGTTCTGCCCGGCCGTGGCATCCCGCGCAATGCGCCGCACAAAGTCAAATTCTTCGCTTCCAAAGTGTTCCAGGGAATCCACGCGTGTTTCGACCGTGACGCTTCGGGGATAGCGCGTGTCAAGCACATCCTCCAGGCCGACATACAGGCTGGCCGTGGAGGAGATCATCACCAGCACCATCGTGCTCAGGATGCAGATCGTCGCCAGATCCGACCCCGTGCGTTTCATCCGGTAAGCCATGGAAGACACGGAGACGAAATGATTGGGCTGATAATAGTAGCGTTTGTTCTTCTGCAGCAGGCGGCACAGCGCCACCGAGCCGCTGACCATCACCAGATTGGTGGCCACGATCACCATCATCACCGCGACAAAAAACCAGACCATGGCCGTAATCGGCTCGGAGATATGCACCGCGATGTCATAGGCCGCCAGCAGCAGCCCCAGCCCCAGAAGGGACAGCAGCCAATTGGCACGGGGCGGCCGCTCCCCCTCCTTGTCGCTTGCAAGCAGGGCAACGGCGCTGGATGTGCGCACCTGCCAGAGCCCCCGCAAAAGCAGCAGCGCAAAGATTGCCGCAAACGTGCCCACCGTTCGCAGGACGGCCTGCAGGGAAAAGAGGATGTGCACGCTCACCGTTTCGTGCAGCAGGTTGAGCAGGGCCAGTTCGGCCAGTTTGGAAAGCAGCATGCTGATCGCCAGGCCCACCGTCAGGGATATGCCCGCTATCATGGCGGTTTCAAGCAGCATGATGCGCGCGATGTTGCGCCTGTTCATGCCCAGAACGTTGTACAGGCCAAATTCTCTCTTCCGGCGGCGCATCAGGAAGGAATGGGTGCTGAACAGGAAGATCACCGCAAACAGCGCGATCACCGCCCGCCCAAAACCGAGTGTGCTCACCACCACGCCGCCCCCGCTCATGGAGGCAATCGCCGGGCTCTCAAACAGAAAGGCCACAATGGCATACATGCTCACCATGCCCACACAGGTGAGGAGATAGGGGATATAAAACCGGCCGTTTTTACGGATTCCATCCCAGGCCAGGCGTGCATAAAACCCAAGCTTCACAGCCGATCACCGCCCGTCGCCAGCATGGTCAGCGTATCGGAAATCTTCTGATAGAGCTGCTCGCATGGATTCTCACCGCGATAAAGCTGATGAAAGATCTCTCCATCCTTGATGAAAAGCACACGGGAGGCGTGGCTCGCCGCGCGCACGGAGTGCGTGACCATGACAATCGTCTGGCCGCCCTCATGGATCTTCCCGAAAAGGCGCAGCAGCTCATCCGTGGAGCGGGAATCCAGCGCGCCGGTCGGCTCATCGGCCAGGATCAGGCGCGGCCCTGTGATCAGCGCACGCGCCACGGCGGCACGCTGCTTCTGCCCGCCGGAGACTTCATAGGGATATTTTTGAAGCAGCTCCTCCAGGCCCAGCTGCCGGGCGATGGGGGCGATCCGTCTTTTCATCTCCGCGTATGCGCAGCCCGCCAGCACAAGGGGAAGATAGATATTGTCCTCCAGCGTAAAGGTGTCAAGCAGGTTGAACTCCTGAAACACAAACCCCAGATTGTCCCGCCGGAAGGCGGCCATGTCGGCCTCGCGCACCTGGGCGAGGTTGCGTCCATCCAGCATGACCGAGCCGCCTGTGGGTTTATCCAGCGCGGCAAGGATGTTCAGCAGCGTCGTCTTTCCGGATCCGGATTCGCCCATGATCGCCACATATTCGCCTTCCTCTACGGTAAAAGACACATTCTGCAGCGCCACGACCCGGTTGGCCCCCAGGCGCGTGGTATAAACCTTTTTAAGGCCCCTGACTTCCAAGATGCTCATGATGAAACCTCCCTGAATTTCATGGCCTTATTGTAGCAGGGAAAAGAAACCCGCCGCCATCGATTCGCCTTACATGGGGGCCGTTGCTCTTACATTTGTGTAAGACGGCGCCTTTTGGGGCTACTCCACACCGAGTGGGGGCCGCCCCAGGCCGATATACACCCGTGTTCCCCTGTGAAGCTCGGATTCCATGCGGATGCTGTGGTGAAGGTTGGTCAGAATCCGCCTGCACAGAAACAGGCCCAGCCCGCTGGCGCGCCTGTGGTCGCGCCCGTTGAGTCCCGTAAACCCCTGCTCAAACAGCCTGGGCATGTCCTCCGCGGCGATGCCGATGCCCGTGTCCTCGATGCACAGCGTGTCTTCATCTTCCATGCGGATGGTGATGCCGCCGTGCTGCGTGTATTTCAGCGCGTTTGACAGCAGCTGCTCGATGACAAAGCCCAGCCATTTTTCGTCCGTCACCACGCGCACATGCACCGGTTCATAATGAAGCGCCAGTTTCCGCTCGATAAATTCGGCGGCAAACGTCTTCACGCCGGCGCGCACCACATCATCCAGCGCACATTCGCGGATGACATAATCCGTGCTCTGCGATTCCAGGCGCAGGTAGGTCATCGCCATATCCACATACTGCGTGACGCGCGTGATCTGGGTGGAGAGTCTGCGCGCAAGCGCACTGTCTTCCCCCTGCATGCGCAGGCGCATGGCGGCAATAGGCGTCTTGATCTGATGAGCCCATACGGTGAAATAGCCAAGCGCATCGGCATAACGCTGATGGATCTGCCCCATCGCTTCCCTCTGCTCGCGGCACAGGGAGCGGATCATCGCCTGATAATCGCGTTCCTGCTGTGTGCGGGGGACAGGCAGCGCCTGCTCCACCAGCTCTGCGCCCAAGGCGGCGGCAGCCGTAAGGCGCCTGTGCCGCTGCGTTTCCCGACAGGCTCCATAGAGCAGCGCTCCCATGCCCATCACGGCACACAAGGCCGCCGGATAGACGATGACCGCGAGAGGCATGTGATAAAGCGCAAGAAACACGGCATATGTGCCCGACAGGACGAAAAACGCCGCGATTTGCGCGCGGCGTTCCCGAAGATAGGAAAGAAAAAAACGCATCTGTATTCCCTCTTTCAGCCTCTCTTTGGCCCTTTGTCCTTCACGGCGGGAATTTCCGTTCCGGACGCAAGCCTTTCTTCCCTTCCGTCATGAAGAACTGCTTTGAACGCTTAAAACGCCTTTTTCACGGCTCCTGTGGAAGCACGATTTCAAACACGCTGCCCCTGCCCGGCTCGCTGTCCACCTGAATCCGGCCGCCGTGCAGCTGCACGATGCGCCGGACCAGCGCCAGGCCGAGGCCCACGCCCTGCGTGGCATGGCTCGAATCCGCCTGATAGAATTTTTCAAAGATGTGGCAGACCGTCTGCTCATCCATGCCGCAGCCGGTGTCCGACACGGTCACGGCCAGCTGCTGAGGGGTGCGCTGCATCCGCACGCGGATGCTTCCGCCCTCCGGCGTGAATTTCACGGCATTATCCAGCAGATTGTAAAACACCTGCGCCATCAGATCCTCATCGGCCACAGCCAGCGCGTCCGGCACATCGGTCTCAAGCGCGATGCGCTTTTCCTCCATCGCCGGCAGAAGCGACGCACAAATCTCCCGAAGCTGTTCCCCGATGCGATAGCGCGTCCTGTGCGGGGGCGTGCTCTGGTTTTCAAGCCGCGTCAGCCTGAGCAGGCTGTCCGACAGGCGGGAGAGGCGGCGGCTTTCCCGGAGGATGGCCGAGGCGTATTCCTGCCGCTCTTCTTCGGAGAGGCCGGGCAGCTTCATCAGCTGCGCGCAGGCGTGTATGGCCGCCACCGGGGTCTTGATCTCATGGGAAACGCTGGATGTAAAATCCCGCTGCAGGTATTCCACGCTGGAGAGCGACTCGGCCATGGCATTAAAATCCCGCGTGAGCCTGCGCATCTGTTCGCTGGTGTGCTTTGGCATGGGCACCCGCACGGAAAAATCCCCGCGTGCAAGCCGCCCCGCCGCCTCCCCGACCGCCGTCACCGGGCGGCCCAGCCATCTGGCCGCAAGGCGCCCCAGCAGCAGCGCAATCAGCAGATACGCCGCCCCCGTCAGCAGCAGATAGAGCACAAGCGCCCTGGCCGCCCATCCGGTGTGGGCCTGTCTGACGACGCAGAGCTCTTCCCCCAGGGCAAAAACCGTAAACCCGGCCGCCTCGTCATACACCACGCGGCCTTCAAGCGCCTGGGCGGCCATTTCCTGCGTGACCGCGTCTTCGTGGGCCGTTTCCAGGCGGTAATCCCGCCCGCTGAGCGCATGCAGGATTTCCTCTGTGGTCAGCTCACTGCGCGCTCCCAGCTCGATGGCCGTAAGCGCCAGCGTGCTCTGCCCCTGAATCGTCTGCCTCTGCCGCGAATCCGAGAAGGCAAAGGCCGTGATGATCAGCATGAGCACCATGGTCACCATCTGAAGCGCCACCAGAGAAAGATAGATGCGTGTCTGCTCACTTCGCATGCTGCTTGACCTGAACGCGGTATCCAAGCCCGCGCACCGTTTCAATTTCAAAATCGGAAACATCCGCCAGATGCTCGCGAAGTCTCCCGATATGCACATCCACCGTTCGCTCGTCGCTCTCGCAGTTCGCGCCCCACACGGCCTCAATCAGCTGGCGGCGCGTCATGACCTGCCCGGGATAGGACAGCAGGTGAAACAGCAGATCAAATTCCCGGCGCGCCAGATCCAGCTTCCGCTCGCCCACGCTCACCGTGCGGGTTCGCGCATCCACGCAGGTCTGCCCCACGCGGATGATCTGCCCGGCCATAATCTGTGCGCGGCGCAAGAGCGCGCCGATGCGCAGCATCATCTCATCCAGCTCCACGGGCTTTGTCATGTAATCGTCCGCGCCGGAGAGGAAACCCTCGCGCTTGTCGGTCATCTCCCCTCGCGCCGTCACAATCAGAATGGGCAGGCGCGGATGCTCTTTGCGGACACGCCTGGAAAAGGCGAAACCGTCTTCCCCCGGCAGCATCACATCGCAGACCATCAGCTGCACATCCCGGCTGCTCATCACGACCTGCGCCGCCCGCGTATCGGCCGCCGGCCACGCCTCATGCCCGGCGGCGGCGATATACGCGCACATGGTCGTGCGCTGCGACGTGTCGTCTTCCACCACAAGAATCCGTGCCATTGGCCCATCTCCGCCTTTCCCGATCCTTCTGAAGATGCCGGATGCATCCGGCATCACGCTTCCTGTGCCTCCAGAGCCTGCGCGCCCAGCAGCAGCGCGCCGGTCACGCCCGAATTCACGCCAAGCGCAGGGGGCACAATGTAGCCGCTGATCCCATCGGGCGTAATCCTCTGTGAAGAGACATAGCCGCCCAGCAGCGCCAATGTCTTTTCCCGGATGCGCGGGAAAAGGTGCATCTGCTGCATCACGCCGCCGCCCAGCACGATGATCTCCGGGGAGACGGTCATCATCGCATTGACGCACATCTGCGCCAGATACGTGGCCTCCATCTCCCAAGCGGGATGATCCTCCGACATCAGCTTGGCGGAAAGGCCCCAGCGCTTTTCAATCGCCGGCCCGCAGGCCAGCCCTTCCAGGCAATGCCGGTGAAACGGGCAGATGCCGTCGGGCATGGGGTCCGATTCCAGAGGGCTGAGGATCATGTGCCCCAGTTCCGGGTGGACAAGCCCATGCACCATCTGCCCGCCGATGACCAGCCCGCCGCCGATGCCCGTGCCCACCGTCACATAGAGCAGGCTGCTCAGGCCCGTGCCGGCCCCCATTTTGTATTCCGCGAGCGCGGCCGCGTTCACATCCGTGTCGATGGCCGCAGGCACGCCAAGCTCTTCCTTTAAAACACGCAAAAGGGGATAATTGCACCACTCCGTTTTGGGCGAGGCCGTAATGGAACCATAGGTAGGGGATTGAGGATTGAGATCGAGCGGGCCAAATGAGCCGATGCCCAGGGCGGCCACGTCAAATTTCCCGATAAACTCCACAATCTGCGGCACCGTGGTCTCCGGTGTCAGCGTGGGAAAGCTGGCGCGCTGGAGCACGCCTCCCTGCGGGGTGCCGATCGAGCAGACCATTTTGGTTCCGCCCGCCTCCAAAGCTCCAATGAGCATGCAATTTCCTCCTTGTTGACGTTTCTGATTTCATAGCGGCTCCTGTTTTCATCCGGTTTTCCGCCGCCGGCCGCATTCTGCGTGCACGGCCCGCGCATCTTCCATGCGCTTCCCGGCCTGCATATCGGTTCTTCGCGGCGTGCGAAACAGGCCCCCTGGATAACCGCCGCGTTTTTCAGTCACAATAAGCCGGGATGCCATCCGAACCGGCCGGATGCCACCGCATCCATGATACGCCACCGCAGCGCCGGTGTCAAATGCTATTTGCCAATCTCTGATGGGAAAGACAACCGCCGGACCGGGGAGGGAACACATCATGCAAAAGCAGCTGCAGGCGCGCCGCCGGAAAATGCTCACTCAGGATGTGCGCGGCCTGACCCTGCGCATCGCCGCGCCCAGCCTGGCCGCGCTTTTGGCCTCTTCCCTGGGCTCGCTGCTGGATGCGCTGGTTCTCAGCCGGGGAAACACGCAGCTTTCGGCTGCCGTGAGCGTGAGTTTCTCCATCCAGACGATGATTCAAACCATCGGCTTCACGCTGGGCATGGGCGCGGGAAGCTTTGTCAGCCGCAGCCTCGGCCGCGGAGAGGAAAAGGAGGCCCGCCAGGTATCCTCCACCGCGCTGGCAACGGCGCTTGTGCTCTGCCTTGCGCTGTGCGCGCTGGGCGCCTTTTTCACCGCCCCGCTGCTCTCCCTCCTGGGGGCGCCGCCGGAGGTGCTGCCGGCCGGCGTGCCCTATGCGCGCTATGTGCTGCTGAGCGGGCCGGCGCTGTGCGGAAGCCTGGTGCTCAGCAGCCTGCTGCGCGCGCAGGGCCGCACGCTTCCCAATATGGTGGCGTTTGTGCTCGGTTCGGCGCTGGGCATGGGGCTGCTCTGGCTGCTTGCCGTGAAGGGAAACATGGGGGTACACGGCGCGGGCATCGCCATGCTCGCGCGGGAAGGGCTCACGCTCCTCCTCCTTTCCCGCGCCCTGCTCAAAGACGAAACGCTCATCCGGCCGGGCCTGCGGGAAGTCCGGCCGAGCCTTACCCATTACCGGAGAATCATGCGTTCGGGCCTGCCCACCCTGCTCAGGCAGGGCGTGATGAGCCTGTCCTCCGTGCTGCTCAGCCACGCCGGGGCGGCCTTCGGGCAGGATGCCCTGGCCGGCATGGGGCTGGCCGTGCGGGCGGCCACGCTCGTCTCCTCCGCCGTGATCGGCTTTGGCCAGGGATTCCAGCCTGTGTGCGGCTTCAACTTCGGCGCCGGAAAGCTGGATCGCTGCCGGCAGGCCTATCGCTTCTGCCAGAAGGCCGTGTTTGCGGCCATGGTCGCGGTGGGCGCGCTGTTTTACGGGTTTGCCGCGCCCCTCCTCTCGCTCTTTGGCGCAGAGCCGGGCGTGGTCCAATTTGGCGCAGCCGTTCTGCGCGCGCAGAGCCTCGCCTTCTTTGCGATGGGTGCGGTCATCATGATGAATATGCTCACCCAGGCCATGGGGATGACCGTGCGCGCATCTCTGGTCGCCACAAGCAGGCAGGGGATCTTCCTCATTCCCCTGCTGCTGATCCTGCCGCAGCTGTTTGGCCGGACAGGGCTGATCCTGGCTCAGAGTGTCAGCGACCTGCTGGCCCTGGCGCTCTCCTTTTTCCTGACCCGGAACCTGTTTGCCAGGGACACAGGGCTCCTCCGGCAGGACGCCCGAAAAGACGCATGGCCGGATGCTCCCTCCCCCGCCTAATCGTCAAACATCGGGGTGGACAGGTATCGCTCCCCGGAATCCGGCAGAATGACGACAATCGTTTTTCCCCTGTTCTCCCTGCGTGCCGCAACCGCCATGGCCGCATGCAGCGCCGCGCCGGAGGAGATGCCCACCAGCACCCCTTCTTCCCGCGCCATGCGCCGGCCCATGGCATAGGCCTCCTCCTCGCGGACGGCGATGACCTCGTCGTATACGCCGGGATCCAGCACCTGCGGCACAAAACCCGCGCCAATTCCCTGCAGGCCATGCGGGCCGGCCTTTCCGCCCGAAAGCACCGGGGAAGAAGCCGGCTCCACGGCCACCACCTTCATCTGCGGATGCCTCTCTTTCAAATATCTTCCTGCGCCGGTGATCGTGCCGCCGGTGCCCACGCCGGCCACCAGAAAATCAATCTGCCCGCCCGTGTCCCGCTCGATTTCCGGGCCCGTGCCTGCGTAGTGAGCCTCCGGATTGGCAGGGTTGGTAAACTGGCCGGCCAAAAAGGCCCCGGGGATTTCCTTTACAAGCGCCTCGGCCCTGTCGATTGCCCCCTGCATGCCCGCTTTTCCCTCGGTCAGCACCACCTGTGCGCCAAAAGCGCGCATGATCTGCTGTCTTTCCCGGCTCATCGTTTCCGGCATGACGATGATCACCCGGTATCCCCTTGCCGCAGCCACGGCGCACAGGCCAATCCCCGTGTTGCCGGATGTCGGCTCCACGATTACCGATCCGGGCCCGATCTTCCCGCAGCGCTGCGCGTCATTCAGGATGCTCCGCGCAACGCGGTCCTTGGAGGAGCCGGCGGGGTTCATGCATTCCAGCTTCGCCAGGATGCGCGCCTGCAGCGCATCCTTTTTTTCCAGGCGGGTCAGTTCAAGCAGCGGCGTGCCGCCCATCATCTGTTCAACGGACGTAAAGATTCTGTTCAATCCTTCGAGCCCTCCTTTCCTGTCATGCAGCGAGTATACGGCGGCGGAAGCCGGCTGTCAAGGGGATGCCCCTCTTTCCTTTTTGGGCGGAAAATGGTATACTCTAGGGCATCCGGACGTCCTTTCTCCCCATGGGGTGAGACGTCCCTGCCCGGTGGTGCGCCTTCTTTTTCCGGGGGGCGGCGGCGGGGATTCAGGCACGGAAGGCGGGAATAACGCGCATGCGGATCGATGTATACGACTTTGACGGCACCCTTTACGACGGCGATTCCACGGTGGATTTCGTCTTTTTCTGTCTGCGGCGCCATCCCGCGCTGCTGCTTGGCCTGCCCGGGCTTACGCGGGCCGCGCTGGGGCTGGCGCTTGGCCGCTGCGGGCTCACGGCCTTTAAAACCGCGCTCTTTGGCCAGATGGCCAGGCGCATCTGCCTGACGGAGGAGGCCGCGCTTTTTTGGCAGGATCCGAAGACCCGCGCCCGGCTGGGCAGATGGTTTGAGCGCACGCCGCGCGATCTGCCCATTGTCATCGCTTCCGCCTCGCCGGAGTTTGAGCTTCAGCATGCCGCCGAACTGCTTGGCGTGCAATGGCTGATCGGCACGCGCTGTGACCCGGCCACGGGCCGCCTCCTCGGAAAAAACTGCAGGGGCGAAGAAAAGCTGCGGCGCATCGGCGAGCAGCTGGGCGAATTTGAGATCCGGGCCATGTACACCGATGACGCCCGGGCGGACGGCCCGCTGCTCGCGCGTGCGCAGGAAGGATACATCGTCACAAAGGGTGTGCCAGCGCCCTATCACCGGGAAAACGGAGGAAGAAAAGCATGAAGAAAATGGAAAACATGGGCGGCTTTTTCGTCGCCGCCGTCACGCCGTTTGACGCCCAGGGCCGTTTCCACGCGGACGCCCTGCACAGGCTGATGGCCAAGACCATGGAAGAGGGAGCTTCCGGCTTCCTCATTGGCGGCAGCAGCGCAGAATGCCCAATGCTCACCCACGAGGAACGCGTGCAGGGCCTGGCCGCGGCCAGCGCCTGCGCCGGCCGCAGCCACACAAAGCTGATCGCTTCCGTGGCCGCCATCTCCACCGACGAGGCGATTTCCTACGCCCGAACCGCCGCGCAGCTTGGTTATGACGCCATGATCTCCACCGTGCCCTATTACTATAAATTCGGCATGAAAGGCATTGCCGGTTATTTCTGGGCGCTGCGCGAAGCGGTGGATCTGCCGCTTTTCCTGTATAACTTCCCGGGCAACACCGGCATCGAGCTGGATATTTCGGACGCCGCCATCCGCGGCATCCTGACGGACGGCACCCTCGCCGGGATCAAGCAGACCAGCCTCAACCTCTATCAGATGGAGCGCATCCGGGATATGAACCCGGAGCTGGTGATCTACGGCGGGTTTGACGAGGTTTACCTGGGGGCGCGCATTCTTGGCGCGGACGGCGCCATCGGTTCCACATTCAATTTTACGCTGCCGCTTTTCACGCAGATCGAAGCGGCTTATGCCGCTCTGGACATTCCCCTGGCGCAAGCCCTGCAACGCCGGGCCAACACCATCATGCAGGCGCTCGTCTCCTGCTCGCTGTTCCCGTCCATCAAGCATATTTTGAAGACGCAGGGCATCGACTGCGGCACCTGCCGCGCGCCCTTCCCCACGCTCACCGATGAGCAGAAGGCCTATATCGAGCGCGTGGTCTCTGAAAATCTGTAAAAACAGCGCGGCATTCGGACCGGATTTCCTGTTTGAGCCGCATTGAGGACCTCTTCCATGAAACATCTCTTTCTCCTCGGCGGCCCCATGGGGGTTGGCAAAACCGCCGTCAGCCGCCGGCTCAGGGATATGCTGACGGGCTGTGCGTTTTTGGACGGCGACTGGTGCTGGGATATGCATCCTTTCACGGTCACGCCGGAAACCCGCGAGCTGGTCATGGACAATATCTGCCATGTGCTCAACGGATTTTTGCGATGCAGCGCA
>DVMG01000273.1 GCA_018715105.1 Candidatus Ventricola intestinavium | reverse complement strand
TACATAATCGCAGGCAGCCATGTGTTCCACATCCCCGGCGCTGACCGTAAATGCCCGGTTTGCCAAAATGTTATCCGTTGTTTTGTGATGGGACAGATCAATCATGATCTCATCCCTGCCCACGATGCCGCCCCACGCGGCATTCATCGCATTGGCCTTTCCATTTTCATCGTAAGTGCCGATAATCAGAACCGGCTGGGGAAAAAGGAGCGGCTGCGCTCCAAAGTTTTTTCTTTCCGACATTGTCTTGTCCTCCTTCTTATTCGGGTGGATATCGCTGTACCCGATCTGAATATCGCCCGCATCTTCCATCGCCTTTTTCCAGTCTTTCTGATCATGGATCAACGACAGCTCGTTATAGAGGTTCCTCTGCTTGGGAATATCCAGCCCCACCGGGCATCCGTTGCAGCAATACCGGCAGGCGGTGCAGGAAACAGCCAGGCGAGACGGCTATTCCTCCGCTATTTTCCCGGACATTCCGCGCCTTCTGTGGATAGCATAGCGCGTTTTTCCCCAAAAGTACAATGCCAAGCACGAATGCTGCTATTAATCAAACGGATACTGAGAGGCGTGCAGATGATCGGGCTGTACGAACGGCGGCAAAGAGGCGCTGATGTTCTCGATGCCCAGAGAACTCCGGTACGCGCGGCGCAAAAGCCTGTCCTTTCCGGAGGAGGATGGCATTATTCAGAATATGCGCGGGAAAGAAAAGCGAAAAGGCCTGCCGCCTGCTTTTTTCACAGACAACAAGCCCTTTCGGCTGCGTAATCATTTCTCCGACATATCTGTTGAACCTTTTTGAGAGGGCACGTACATCCCGCGACGCCCCTCATGGCCCATCTCTTACTGCGCGACCGGATACACGCTGCAGCGGGTCTTTTTCTTCCCCATGCGCTCAAAGCGCACAACGCCGTCTACCAGCGCAAAAAGGGTATCATCGCCGCCAATGCCGCAGTTATTGCCGGGATGAATGTGTGTTCCGCGCTGACGATACAGAATGTTTCCTGCCAGCACGAATTGGCCATCCGCGCGTTTCGCGCCCAGGCGCTTGGATTCGCTGTCGCGGCCATTATGGGAAGAACCGGTGCCCTTCTTGTGAGCGAAGAGCTGAAGATTCATCTTAAGCATCTGCTTGCCTCCATTCTTCTTTCCTGATCCGAACCAGCTTCGGATAGATCTCCTCAATATTCTTAAGTCCTGTGATCACCGTTTCAAGCACGATCTGCGCATGTGCCATCTCTGTCTCATGAAGCCCCTCCGGCAGGATGCACCGCAGGAATCCATCTTCCACCTGCACCAGGGGGAGGACTCCCGCAACGGTTTCAAGCGCATTGACTCCTGTCTGCGTCAGGGCAGACACCGCACAGCAGACCAGATCGTAACCCCTTATCTTCTTTGCGCCCGCATGTCCGCTGGCTTGAAAGCCTTGGATCCGGCCGTTCAAAGTATAGATTGTGATGCTCGTCATGCATCAACCGATTTTGGTGATTTCCACCTTCGAATACGGCTGACGATGGCCCTGCTTACGGCGATAATTCTTCTTGGACTTGTACTTGAAGACAATAATCTTCTCTCCGCGGATCTGACCGACTACTTTGCCCTCAACTTTGACGCCTTCGACAACAGGGGTGCCGATCTTGACATCGCCGTTTTCCCCCACGAGCAGGGCATCAAAAGAAACCGTCGAGTCGACCTGTGCATCGACCTTTTCGATGTAGATCACATCGCCTTCGCTGACGCGGTACTGCTTGCCACCAGTCGCAATAATAGCGTACATTTGGTGACACCTCCTCATTTCTATACTCGCCGGATTCTGGTAGCCGGATGGCGTTTTACAACCAGCCCCGAGCGGCTTACTGAACTATGATATCAGTTTTTTCTATGGATGTCAATCTCTTTTCTCCGGTTTTCCTTGCGCTCCCGCCCGATTTCGCTTCTTTGCGCATGGATATGCATAGAAAAACAGCGCAGCATCCTGCCGCGCTGTTTTGTATTGCCTGAGTCCTTTTAATCACTCAATGATCTTGGTCACAACGCCGGAGCCCACTGTGCGTCCGCCCTCGCGGATAGCAAAGCGCAGCTTCTCGTCCATGGCGATCGGCGTGATCAGCGTGCACTCCATGTCCACGTTGTCTCCCGGCATCACCATCTCCACGCCTTCCGGCAGCTTGATGCTTCCCGTCACGTCCGTCGTCCGGAAGTAGAACTGCGGACGGTAGCCGTTGAAGAACGGCGTGTGACGGCCGCCCTCTTCCTTTGTCAGCACGTACACCTGTCCCATGTAGTGCGTGTGCGGATGAATGCTGCCCGGCTTCGCCAGCACCTGGCCGCGCTCAATCTCGTTGCGCTGAATGCCACGCAGCAGCACGCCGATGTTGTCGCCTGCCTCCGCCTGGTCAAGCAGCTTGCGGAACATTTCCACACCCGTCACAACCGTGCTGCGCGGCTTCTCCTGCAGTCCCACGATCTCCACCGCGTCCGACACCTTCACCACGCCGCGCTCCACGCGCCCCGTGGCCACCGTGCCGCGGCCCGTGATCGAAAACACGTCCTCCACCGGCATCAGGAACGGCTTGTCCGTGTCCCGCTCCGGCGCCGGAATGTAGCTGTCCACCGCGTCCATCAGCTCGAAGATGCACTGGCACTCCGGCGCATTCTTCGGATCCGTCCCGCCGTTCTGCACGTACTCCAGCGCCTTCAGTGCAGAGCCGCGGATGATCGGAATGTCGTCCCCCGGGAACTGGTAGCTCGAAAGCAGCTCGCGGATCTCCATCTCCACCAGCTCCAGCAGCTCCTCGTCATCCATCATGTCCGTCTTGTTCAGGAACACCACGATGTAGTGCACGCCCACCTGCCGCGCCAGCAGAATGTGCTCCCGCGTCTGCGGCATCGGCCCGTCCGGCGCCGATACCACCAGGATCGCTCCGTCCATCTGCGCCGCGCCCGTGATCATGTTCTTCACGTAGTCCGCGTGCCCCGGGCAGTCCACGTGCGCGTAGTGACGCTTCTCCGTCTCATACTCCACGTGCGCCGTGTTGATCGTGATCCCGCGCGCCTTCTCTTCCGGCGCCTTGTCGATGTCGTCATAGCGCATTGCCTGCGCATCGCCCATCGTGCTCAGCACCATCGTGATCGCCGCCGTCAGCGTCGTCTTGCCGTGGTCAACATGGCCGATTGTGCCAATGTTTACGTGCGGCTTCGTCCGCTCAAATTTTTGCTTCGCCATACTTGTTCCTCCATCATGCCGGTCATTCCGGCAGGGTTGATTGTCTTTCGAGCATGCCCCGCCTTTCACGGCGGGGAAAAACGGCCCGCCGGCTTGCGTGCAGCAGCCAACAGGTCGTGTATAAAAGAGGGAAAGCGGGTGCTCCCGCGCATCGGCATGGGAGTACCCGGCTGAACCTCTGGTTTACTTGGCGGCCTTTGTGCCGCACACCTTTTCCTGAATGGACTTGGGCACCGGCTCATAGTGCTCCGGCTGCATGGTATACACACCGCGGCCCTGCGTACGCGAACGCAGCGCGGTGGAATAGCCAAACATCTCGGAAAGCGGAACCATCGCGTGAATCTCCTCGGTGGTGCCGTTGTGATCCATGCCCTCGATGCGGCCGCGGCGGGAATTCAGGTCGCCGATCACGTCGCCCATGTAATCCTCCGGCACGGTAACATCCACCTTCATGATCGGCTCAAGCAGCACCGGATCGGCCTTGGCGATGGCCGCCTTGAAGGCCATGGAGCCGGCGATCTTGAACGCCACTTCGGAAGAGTCGACATCGTGGTAGGAACCGTCGTATACGGACACGTGGAAATCCACCACTTCGTATCCGCCCAGCGGGCCGTTCTTGGCCGCTTCGCGGATGCCGGCGTCGATCGGCGCGATAAACTCCTTGGGGATGGAGCCGCCGACGGTGTCGTTGCTGAAGGAGTAGCCTTCGCCCGGCTCCGCCGGGGAGATCTCGATCCAGCAGTGGCCGTACTGGCCGTTGCCGCCGGTCTGACGCACATAGCGGCCCTCGGCCTTGGCGGATTTGCGGATGGTCTCGCGATAGGCCACCTGCGGCGCGCCAACCGTCGCCTCCACCTTAAACTCACGCAGCAGGCGGTCGACGATGATTTCCAGGTGAAGCTCACCCATGCCGGCGATGATCGTCTGGCCGGTCTCCTGGTTGGTGTAGGTCTTAAACGTCGGGTCTTCCTCGGCCAGACGCAGCAGCGCCAGAATCATCTTTTCCTGGCCGGCCTTTGTCTTGGGCTCGATGGCCACCTGGATAACCGGCTCCGGGAACTCCATCTTCTCAAGGATGATCTGGTTTTTGTCGTCGCACAGGGTATCGCCCGTGGTGGTGTCCTTAAAGCCGACAACGCCGCAGATCTCGCCGGTAAACACCTCGCTGATCTCCTTGCGCTC
The DNA here is from genome assembly GCA_018715105.1 of Candidatus Ventricola intestinavium. Taxonomy (GTDB): domain Bacteria; phylum Bacillota; class Clostridia; order Christensenellales; family Aristaeellaceae; genus Ventricola; species Ventricola intestinavium. The sequence goes on along the minus strand of DVMG01000273.1, from coordinate 4,333 downwards.
GTTGGCGTGCATCTGCAGCAGGCGGCCGATGCGCTCACGCTTGCCCTTTGTGGAGTTGAGCACATAGGATCCCGAAGAGATGTGGCCGGAATACACACGGATAAACGTCAGCTTGCCCACGAAGGGGTCGGTCATGATCTTGAAGGCCAGCGCCGAGAAGGGCGCGGCGTCGTCCGCCGGGCGCTCAATCTCCGCATCGGTGTGCGGGTCAAAGCCCTTGACCGGCGGGATATCCAGCGGGGAGGGCATGTAATCCACCACGCCGTCCAGCAGCAGCTGGACGCCCTTGTTGCGGTAGGATGTGCCGCACAGCACGGCGAAGAATTTGCAGGCGATGGTTCCCTTGCGGATGGCCGCCTTCATCTCTTCCACGGTCGGCTCCTCGCCTTCCATGAACTTCTCCATGATGGTGTCGTCCACATCGGCCAGGGCCTCGATGAGCTGCTCGCGGTAAAGCTGCGCATCCTCGAGCATGTCCGCCGGGATCTCCTCATCGCGGTAATCCTTGCCCAGGTCGTCATAATAGACCTCGGCGCGCATGGTCAGCAGGTCGATGATCCCGCGGAAATCGGATTCGGCGCCGATGGGCAGCTGAATCGGATGCGCATTGGCGTGCAGGCGCTCATGCAGCATATCCACCACGCGATAGAAGTTGGCGCCCATGATGTCCATCTTGTTGACGTACACCATGCGCGGCACCTGATAATGCTCGGCCTGGCGCCACACGGTTTCAGACTGGGGCTCGACGCCGCCCTTGGCACAGAAGACGGCCACGGAGCCATCCAGCACGCGCAGAGAGCGCTCCACCTCGACGGTAAAGTCGACGTGGCCGGGCGTGTCGATGATATTCAGGCGATAGTCCTTCCAGTAGCAGGTCGTCGCAGCCGATGTGATGGTGATGCCGCGCTCCTGCTCCTGGGCCATCCAGTCCATGGTCGCGGTGCCTTCATGCGTCTCACCGATCTTGCGGTTCCTGCCGGTGTAAAACAGGATGCGCTCGGTCGTGGTCGTCTTGCCGGCATCGATATGCGCCATGATACCGATGTTGCGAACCATCTTCAATTCATGGTCTCTGGGCATGTTTTATACTCCTTCTTGTCCTGGGGATCCGGCCCCGCAGGGCCGGCCCCGCGCAATGCCGCGGAATTACCAGCGATAGTGGGCGAAGGCCTTGTTGGCCTCGGCCATGCGGTGCATCTCTTCCTTACGCTTGACGGCGGCGCCGGTGTTGTTGCTGGCGTCGATGATCTCCGCACACAGGCGCTCGGCCATGGTCTTCTCGCCGCGCTTGCGGGAGAAATCCACCAGCCAGCGCAGCGCCAGGGTCTGACGGCGCTCCGGGCGGATCTCAATGGGGACCTGATAGGTCGCGCCGCCCACGCGGCGGGCCTTCACCTCCAGGCTGGGCAGGATGTTCTGCAGGCCTGCGGTGAATACTTCCATCGCGTCCTTGCCGGTCTTCTCGGCCAGCATGGAAAACGCTTCGTAGCAGACGGACTGCGCGATGCCGCGCTTGCCGTCGAGCATGATCTGGTTAATCAGCTTGGTGACGATCGTGTTGCCGTAAATCGGATCCGGCAGCACTTCACGCTTGGGTACAAAACCACGTCTTGGCATGGGTCTACCTCCTGGACATTGTCGCGGAGCGGAGTTTCCGCTCCTGTTTTCTTGCAGCATGGCCCGAACGGCCACAAAGGCTCACCGCCTCAGCAACAGCGGCTGCCTGTGCGGATCTAGCACACGGTCCTGCCGGCAGGGGCGTGCGGCGCGCTGTTCCAACACGCACCGCCTTTTCCCTGCGTCGCGACCGGCCACCCGTTTCAGACCGACGACACCTCCGATACGGGGAGGGCGCCACTTTCCTTTGTCTTCCGCCCCGGCGCGGCCCGAAAATTACTTCTTCGGGCGCTTTGCGCCGTATTTGGAGCGGGCCTGCATGCGCTTGGCCACGCCGGCAGCGTCAAGAGCGCCGCGGATGATGTGGTAACGAACGCCAGGAAGGTCACGGACACGGCCGCCGCGGATGAGCACCACGGAGTGCTCCTGCAGGTTGTGGCCGATTCCGGGAATGTAGCAGGTGCCTTCGATTCCGCTCGTCAGGCGGACACGGGCGATTTTACGCAGCGCCGAGTTCGGCTTCTTGGGCGTGGTGGTCTTAACAGACAGGCACACGCCGCGCTTCTGCGGGCACTTCTGCAGGATGGGCGCGGTCGGCTTGGCGGCGACCGCTTTTCTTCCGTTGCGGATCAACTGGTTGATCGTAGGCATGGAAGCACCTCCTATGTTTCTTCACGATTTCTGGAACACTTGCTTGCTGATCAATTTATATGAACCCGGTTGCCCGGGGTCATAGCGTCTGTCGGGGCTTGAAATCTTCTTTGAACGTGCTTTTTCAAGCTTCTCCGCTTACGCGCCAAAAGAGCCGGCAGCTCTTCAAGCCGCCGGCAAACCACGCCGTCCCGCTTTTACCGAATGGGCTTGAGCAGGCCGGCCGCGGCCGCTTTTACGTCGATGCCGCATGCGCGTCCAAGCTGCTCCATCGTATCCACCTGCGTGCAGGGGATCTCCATGTCATAGCAGCGGTCCACAACGCGCTTGGTCAAAAGCAGATCCGCGTCCCTGGCAATGTAGGCGTGGGCAATCCTGCCCTCATCCAGCGCGCGCAGAACCTGCTTGGTTCCGACAACTCGTCGGTCAACATCGGCGAGACTTTCATGCATAAACCATTTCTCCCTTTCGTTGTCCTCTGTACAGCTCACCCTGCCGGGTGTACGCACAGCAAACAAGGTTATCATACCATCTTTAAAGGCGTCTGTCAATCAAAAAATTGCATTTTTCCCTTATTTTACAGAAATAAATCCATCATCGGCGCGGCCTTTGCCTCATAATTGGGATTCATGAGGAATTCCACCGGGGCATCGGTGGATTCGGCTATCTGCCCCAGCACGCTGTCAGGCAGCGGGAACCGAATCGAGCAGAACGTGAGGATTTCATAGCCATCCGGTTCATAGGCCTGCGTCCCCCATCGCTCCGCGTCGCGAACCATGGCGCCCGAGTCTCTCAGCTCCTCCGCGTACTGGTTGATCCGTTTTTCCAAAGCCTCCATGCTCAAGACCCCGCCGCGCAGCGCTTTCCACGTATCCCACAACAGGGTACGTATACCGCCCACATCAAGATGGATCATCCGGTCAAATACGCCAAAGCTCATCCAGTTTTCAAAGAGTTCTCCAATCTCCTCTTTTTTGAGCCCCCATGTCATATCCATGTCCCAAGGCGCAAACCGGTATTGAACGCCGTCTTTTTCGGGGCTTGCCCATATATACAAGTTGTTGTAAAAATTGTCCGTCATGCCGCCGGCCTGAACGAGTAGTTCCATCCGCGCCACCGATTCAAGATCCATACAGGCTTCCGCCTTCTCGGCAAACGCCTCCTCGTCTTCTTCATAGAGCAAATCCATATAAGCCCCCAGCAGATCGAACGCGTTTTCCTCCCCAACCGGGCTGTAATACAGCTCAAAGCCCGTGTTTCCCCTGCGCGGATGCCCGCAGTACAGCCGGTCGTGCGAAAAACTCAGTACCGCCGTACGGTATACGCAATCCGTCAGGATCCGGGTACTGGCGGCTTTTCCAATCTCCTCCTCCACGTCAAAGGGTTCTACCATCAGATAGAGCCCTTTATATTCGCCGTTGACCAACAGCTCTACATAGCCCGTTTTGCGGGCGCCAAAGCTCTCTTCTTCCCCTGCCATCTGCGCGTAAAGATCCCAGCTCAGGCGGTCGCGCATCTTGGTGTCATCATAATTGAGCGCCAGCAAAACCACATCATCCGCCGTCCCAAATCCGGGCATCCAGCGGCTCACCTTTCCGCTTCCATCCTCCCGGCGAGTGAATTCGATCCTGTAGCCCGGCTTTTCCGCATACATCGTGGAGGCTCCCCGAATATGGATGCGCGCATTCCCCTCCAGTGCTTCCCCGCCATATGCGCTTGCCGTCACATAAGCCGGAACATCCTCTTGATGAATTTCATGCGGTGTCTGCACACAAAGGATCGGCAGGCCTGTAAAGACGATGTTGAAGTAGGAATATTCCGTATCCGTGTACGCCATGATCTGATAGGAATATCCTTCGCGGATCGCTTCATCGCACCAGTCATAGGCATAATCATCTGCAAAACAGAGCGTAACCCCCTCCCCGACATTTTGGGCGGTCAGCTGAAGCTGCGGCCACTCTATTCCCTGATCAAGGCCCAGTGTGCAGTAAAATGTGTTTTCTGTTCATCAAAAGCCAAGGGGACTCCATGGTTGGAGAGCGCCGTCACAAGCGGCTCTTCGCTT
>DVMG01000272.1 GCA_018715105.1 Candidatus Ventricola intestinavium | reverse complement strand
AAAACTCTCCCGCCTGAATACCGCCCGCGGAATAGCCCATCACGGCGATATCCTCCGGATCGATGCCATAGACGCCGGCGTTTTTCCGGATGAAGCGCACGGCACGGGCCACGTCCAGCGCGCCCTCCTGCTGGGTGTAGGGCCGCAGGCGGTAATCCACGATGAACGTGTGAAAGCCCAGCTCCCTCAGATGCGCGGCGGTCGGAAGGGTATCGGTGTAATTGCCCCGGAATTGGAATGCACCGCCGGCCAGCAAAACCACCGCCCCTTTTGCCTCCACGCCTTCGCGCACGGGAATGGCGGTGAGATACGGGCGAAAATCGGGTTCGTCAAAGGCGTAACCGCGCATCTCCTCGGAAAACACCGTCTGTGCGGGGGCATTGCCCTCCTCCCACAGATACAGCACCTGAATGCGGCCCGGATCGGCAGCGGTGTTCAGCACGGTGGCGTTGCCTTCCGGCTCCGGCATGTGGCGGTCGTTGGCATCATAGGTCCATGAAGCGGCGCGGCCGCTTCCATAGTCATATTCCGCCAGAAAGTCATCCGGCGTAGGGATCGTGGTGGCGGAATCGCCATCGCGCACCTCCCATCGGGTCAGAAGGGAGGCATCGGGGACATCCGGCGTGGTTTCCGCCATGGCGGCTCCTCCTGTGCAGAGCGGCAGTATCGCAAGCAGCAGGATGCCGGCTTTCTTGGTGGGGCGCATGCTTTGCATTCCTCCTGTCATCCAGTCCGTGCGTGTCGGACAGCCAGCCCATGACCTGCCTGTCGTGGGCAAACGCCTGCCCTCCGGCTTCTCCATCGCCGGTTGTCTCATGGCCGAAATCCTCCACCCGCTTGGTTTCCCTGGAAAGGAAGCCCCTCTCAGCCGGGCTGGGTGACAAACAGCGCACAAGAAAGGAGGCGTCTCATGGTTTTCGCTCCCGGCATGTCAGTTCAGTCCGTGTTCGCCGAGCCAGTCTTCAATATGCCGGGCGATCACGTCGTTGTTCATCTCCTGGAACATGAAGTGGCTGTTGCCGGTGATGCCCTCATCCGGCAGGTTCACCACGGTGCAGTCGCCGCCGTCGGCGTTATAGGCCTGGGCAAATGCCTCCGCGCCGTCGCGCACGCCTGCCCAGAATCCGGTGGACATCAGGTCTTCCGGGCCGTTGTCGATGTAATCGCCGAAATAGATGACAATGGGGATATCCGCTTCCAGAAGGCGGTTATAGGCCTCCGAGCCAACTTCCGGCGTTCCGCCCGGCTCGATGGCGACGATGGCGGAGAGGTTTTCTACCGGCACATCCCAGCCAACCGCGCCGCCCTGGGAATGGGTCATCAGGATGGATGGATCGCCTGTGCGTTCCATCACTTCGGCGAGCACTTCTCCCATCGCCTCGGCGATGGCGGCCTGGTCAAAGTTGCCCGTGTTGGGCGTCATCTGGCGGAAAAACTGGTCCTGAGCCTCGTCGCCCTCGGGGAACTGGGATCCCTCATAGCGCTCCGGTGCGACGCGGCCAATGCGGAAATGGGTGTACCACGCCTGGTCTCCGGGGCGGTATTCCTTGGAATCCTCGCTCCAAACGTCGAGAAAACCGTCGGTCGTCATGCTCTCCTGAGCGCCCGCCTCGCCCCGGCCGGGCTGATCGACCAGATAAGCGCTGTGACCATTGCGCAGGAAGATGGTGGCCCATCCGTCTCGGCCATCCGGCGTGGTCATCCAGCCCATGCGGGACTGGCCGTAACCATGCAGATAGACAATCGGATTGCCGTTGTCCTCCTCGGGAATCTGATACAGCACGTTGGCATGCCCGACGTGCGCGGTGTTGCCGGCGCGGGTATCGTCCAGCCAGCTCGTGGTGGGATCATACTCCCCCTCGACCGGTTCGGTCACCGTGCCGCCGGCGGAAAACATTCCCTGCCCGGCAATAGAGAGGGGCTGGCCGGCCTCTTCTGCGCAGGCCGCGCCGGCAGCGCTCAGCGCCAGCAGCATGGCCATGAGAATTCCTGAAATTTTTCGATTCATACGTAGACCTCCTGTCATAAGATGATGGATTTGAGGATCTTTTATATCAAAGCGTTTCCGCCTGTTATGCGCCCGCGTTTTCTTCCCAGAAGGCAATGGCCTGCTCGATCCATCCCTCCGCCACGGTGCCGGTGCCCAGGCCAAAGCCATGGGATAAACCGGGATAGTGGTGAAACTCTGTGGGAATGCCCAGCGTGCTCATCGCCTCCAGACGCCGCTGCATGGTGCGCCAGTTGGCGATGCCATCACGCTCGCCGACGCAGGCGAAGGTTGCCGGGTCGTCTTCCGTGTAGTCGGTATGGCCGGTATACTGCATGATCACCGCTGCCGGGCGTGGATACTCTCCCTCTCCGAAGGCCGCCGTGCCGTAGGAGCCAAGCCACGCTGCCATGCGCGCACCCGCCGATCCGCCCCAGAGGGAATACCCGTCGGTATTCACTTCCAATTCTTCCGCATGCTCAAAGATAAAATGGATGGCGCGCGCCAGATCCTCGCAGGCAGTCTGCGCGCCGGGGCGGTAAATCAGCGCAAAGGCGTTATACCCTCGTTTGGAGAGTTCCAGCGCGTGCGGAAAGCTGTCATGCATCGCGCCCACATAAGCAAACCCGCCGCCGGCGTTGCAGACGGCAAACTTCTCTCCCGGCGTCCCCTTGAAGAAGAACAGCCCGGTCGCTTCCTTCGCGGGATCCTCCGCTTTTTCTTCGTCCGTGTAGAGGTCATAAAATACCGTTTCGCCCCTGGAAGCGCGTTCATGCAGGGTGTTGACGATTTCCACGGTCTCGTTGGGATCCACGTTGCTATACCAGGTCAGGCGAAGCTCCCCCAGCGTGTCACCGCTCCAGTAGCCGTCGTTCACCGGGAACAACAGGCGCCCGTATCCTTCAAAGGCAGGATCGCTCATCACCTCCTGAACGGGCGTATCCACCGAGTAAGGCGTGGTTTCTTCTCCATATGCGGTCATGCCTGAAAGCAGGCACATGATCAGCGCGATCATTCCCGTCCTTTTCATGGTGTTCTACCTCCTTTCCTTG
>DVMG01000271.1 GCA_018715105.1 Candidatus Ventricola intestinavium | reverse complement strand
GGTGGAGGTCAACTGTGAGACCGACTTTGTCGCCAACACCGACCGCTTTAAGACCCTGTGCCGCGATTTTGCCAAGCACATCGCGGCGGCTGCCCCCGCCAACGTGGAAGAGATGCTTGCGCAGCCGTTTTATACGGATGCGGGCAAGACCGTCAACGATATGATCGGCGAGGCGACCGCTTCGATCGGCGAGAAGATCTCCGTGCGCCGTTTTGCGCGCTTTGTGCCGGCTGCCGGCATGGTGGATACGTATATTCACATGGGTGGCCGCATCGGCGTCATGGTGGAGCTGGCCTGCGCGGATATCAGCGATGAGGTGAAGGTTCTGAGCCATGACTTGGTCATGCACATTGCGGCTGCGAATCCGCAGTTTGTCCGCCGGGAAGAGGTACCGTCTGACAACCTGGAAAAGGAGCGCGAAGTGCTGACCCAGCAGGCACTCAATGAGGGCAAGCCTGCCAAGATCGTGGAGCGCATGGTGGAAGGACGCATCGAAAAGTATTACAAGGAAGTATGCCTCTTGGAGCAGCCCTTCGTCAAGGATCCGGACATCAATGTCGCCAAAATGCTCGCGGGCAAGGCGGATGTCGTCCGCTTTGTGCGCTTTGAGCGCGGCGAGGGCCTTGAAAAGCGCCAGGACAATCTGGCTGCCGACATTGCAGCCGAACAGGCCAAGATGAAGAAATAATTTGAAAGGAGGACGTGCTCACGCATGTCCTCTTTTTTCATCGGAATTGGATACGGATCTCCAAATCGGCATGCCGTTTCTCGCGGCAAGCAGGCGGAAGAGCCTTTCTTCTGTGCCGGTCTGAAATGGGGATGAGGATGAGACGGCGCGGCGTGGCCGCAGAGGGGAGAACAGCATGGCACAGTATAAGCGTGTGCTCATTAAGCTCAGCGGAGAGGCATTGGGCGAAAACGGGCGTCTTTTTGATTTTGAACAGATTGACCGCGTTGCGGCTGTGATCGGTGAACTGCATAAGACAAGGACGGAGATTGCCATTGTCATCGGGGCGGGCAACATCTGGCGGGGGCGTCAAGGTCCCGCGGCCAAGATGACGGCCATCAACGCGGATCACATGGGGATGCTCGGCACGGCCATCAACAGCATTGCCATGCAGGATGCGGTGGAGCGCCTGGGCATTCCCACGCGGGTGATGTCCGCGGTGGAAATGAACCGGTTCTGTGAGCCATACACGTATCGCCGTGCTGTGCGCCATTTGGAAAAGGGGCGCATTGTCATCTTTGCCTGCGGCACGGGCAATCCGTTCTTTTCCACCGATACGGCCGCTGCGCTGCGGGCTGTCGAAATCGGGGCGGACGCCATTTTGCTGGCTAAAAATGTGGATGGCGTCTATGACAGCGATCCGCGTGTGAATCCCGATGCAAAGCTGCTCAGGGATCTGACCTATCAGCAGGTGCAGGAGCGGGATCTGCGCGTTATGGATGCATCGGCCATCACCATCTGCCGGGAAAACAGGGTGCCCTGCATCCGTGTCTTCGGCCTGGAGGATCCTCAAAACATCCTGCGTGTGATTGAGGGGGATGACATGGGCACGATTGTGCATCCGTGACAGACGCGGCATTTGCCGCGCGCTTAAAAACATGCCACAGAAAAGGACGTGGGCGCTGAATCCGCCGCTCACGTCCTTTTTCATGCTGTTTTAAAAAGAATTCCTCCGCAAAGCAGGCGGCAGATTGCCGGCAAAAACATTCTCTCCCCCGGAAGGGGAGAGAACAATGCGCGGATTGTAAGGAAGAAGGGCCTTATGCCGGCAAACGGCCCCCGGCGGAACCGGCAAAGGGATTCTCTTTGCCAAGAGGGTTCAGGGGATCTATCGCAGATAGCGCTTTTTCACAGGCTTGATCTTTGGCGCCCGCATACGCCTTCTGCGGTGCCGGAACAGGAAACGAATCAGGAGGATCAGCGCCAACAGGAGCGCCGCAGGCGGAACCAGCAGATCCCAGGAAAAGCGCGGCCAGGGGTTTTCATCCGCCGCGGTATAGGCCTCAATCTGTTCAAGCGTGGGAGGCGCATCCTCTCTTGCGGCAATGGAACGCGTGGCCACAAGCTCATATTCAGCCGTTCCGCTGTTTTCGGAGTAATAGGTCAGGATCCCCATCACATCCCCCACGTTGATGGGGGCGCGGAATTCCCGCGTCCATTGGACAGAGGAGATCTGATTGAAGTTTTCGCGCAGCAGATCCAGCGTTTCCGCGTTGCCGATGATGGTCATGTCCTTGGTCTCATCCACGGCGCGAATGCCCAGCGTGAGTTCGCCGTGCAGCTCATCGTCAAGAGAAAAGCCGGTCACTTCGATCACACGCGGATCCTCGGCGTAGAGGGATTCCGGGCTGATGGACTGGATCTGTGTAAAGCCGTATTCCATCAGCTTGCGCGTATCCGTCCACACGCCGCTGTTGGATGAATAAAAAACCACCGAGATCAGGGTGATCCCGCCTTTGGTTGCAGCGCCCACAAAGCAGCGACCGGCCCTGTTGGTGAATCCCGTCTTCACTCCAACGGCATAGGGATAATAATAATCGTTTTCTTCCTCAAGGATATAGGTGCCGCCCACCAGCGTGCGCCGCGGATGGCCGGATGAGCCGTCCACGCTGTCGGTGGCAGGCATCTCATAGGTATTCTGGCGGACGATGGAGGCGAACTGCTCGTTGCGCATCGCCTCGCGTGCGATGATGGACATATCGCGCGCCGTGGTGTAATGGTTATCATCATGCACGCCGGAAGGGTTGACAAAATGCGTGTCTTCCGAGCAGCCGAGCATTTGCGCCGTCTGGTTCATCAGATCGGCAAAGTTCTCAATGCTGCCGGACAGGTATTCGGCAATGGCGTTGGCCCCTTCATTGCCGGAACGCACAAGCGTCGCGCTGATCAGGTCCAGCATGGGAACCTGCTCGCCCGCGCTCAGAGGAATGGTCGTGTAGGTTTCGGGCACCAGATCAATGGCGTTTTGAGAGATGGTGACCACATCGTTTTCAAGATCCGCCATCTGCAGGGCGATGTATGCGGTCAGTATTTTGGTGGTGGATGCCGGATACATGATTTCATCGGCATTTTTTTCAAAAAGAACCTCACCGGTGCTGGCTTCAATCAGGATGGCGCTTTGCGCATAGAGCATATCCCCTTCCAGGACATCCGGATGGTTGGCGTCATAGGGGATCGCATCAGGGGGCAGGGTTGGCGCCACGAAGACATTTTGCTCGGCATTATCCTCGCCGGATGCGGCGGGGGCAAACAGCAGGGCCATGAGCAGGGCACACAGCAGGGCAGGCAGGCGGTGGGGCAATGGATTCCCTCCCATAGACATCTTCCCCATGCCGCATGAATACGGCATGGGATTTCCTTTTTTACTCTTTTTTCTACTATCCTGCCTTACTATACCACTTTTAACCGAAAATGTACAG
>DVMG01000270.1 GCA_018715105.1 Candidatus Ventricola intestinavium | reverse complement strand
ATTTTGGTCATGTCATCGGCAAAGCCGATGCACAGATTGCCAAGCGCCATGAGCAGCATGGCCAGCAGCATGTTTTGCCAAAGCGGAACGCTGTAATCATTCATGAGGAGCGATGCGGCGATGGCCGCAGCCGCAAAAACCAGGCCGCCCATCGTGGGGGTGCCCTGCTTCTTTTTGTGCGCCTCCGGAGCAAGTTCATAGATATTCTGGCCAAATTTCAGCCGGTGCAGCACAGGCAGCATGAATTTACCCAGCACAGCGGCCAGGACAAACGCGAGGATCAGGGTCACCATCATCCTTTGCATCCGCAATCATTCCTCCGAATTCGGGCGTCATTCGCACGCCGTTGATCAGGTGCCGCGCAATCGGGCGCGGCGCCGCAGGATTTACAGCCTTTTTCGGTTTCCGTCTGTTGATATAAGCATCGCTTTCATCCGGGATAGAGGAGTTTCTTTTCCCGCTGATGAGGGGAATTTTTTTCTCCCCCCCTTGGGGAAGAAAAGCGTTTTGTCAACGGTCTGCAGCCGGCATCATGCCGGTCTGCCTTTTCATTCTTTGTGGTGCTCAGAGGCGATCTCTTCCAGCAGCTCGGCCACAACGGCCTTCTCGTCAAACGGATGCCTGACGCCGCCAATGTCCTGATAGGTCTCATGGCCCTTCCCCGCCAGCACGATGATGTCTCCGCCCACGGCCGTCTCCATGGCCTGCCGAATCGCTTCCCGCCGGTTTTCGATCACCTCATATTTCGCGCCCGTGGGCCGGATTCCCTTCTCTATGGCAGACAAAATCGCCATGGGATCCTCATAACGCGGGTTGTCGCTTGTCAGAATGACAAAATCAGCCAGCCTTCCGGCGATTTCACCCATTTTGGGGCGCTTTCCCTTGTCCCGGTCGCCGCCGCAGCCGAATACGAGGATCAGATGCCCGCGGCAGAATTCGCGCACCGTGCGCAGAATGTTTTCAAGCGCGTCAGGCGAGTGGCTGTAATCCAGGATCATCCTGTAAGGCGTCTTGGTTTCCAGCATCTCCACCCGGCCCGGCACGGACACAACGGCCTCCAGTCCCCGGCGGATGTCCTCCAGCGATACGCCGAGGATCAGCGCGCAGGCCGCCGCCGCCAGCGCGTTATACACGTTGAACATGCCGGTAAGCAGCAGATGCACGCGCTCGGTATGCAGGTTGCGCAGGTTCAGGGTAAAGGATACGCCGCTTTCTGTTATTTCTATATCCCGCGCGAACAGATCCGCTTCGCCGCTGATGCCGTATGTAAGCAGCGGGCAGGTGATCCCCTCGCAAACGGCCTGGCTTGTTTCTTCATCCACATTCACAGCGGCGTTTCGCGCCATATCATCGGCAAACAGCAGCCGTTTGGCCGCAAAGTAGCGCTCCATCGTGCCAAAGAAATCCAGGTGATCCTGTGACAGATTGGTATAGGCCGCCGCTTCAAACACAACGCCCACCAGCTTGCGCAGGTACAGCGCATGCGCGGAAACCTCCATGCACACGACTTCCACCCCCGCGTCGGCCATGATGCGCAGGATCTCAAACATCTCAATCGGGTCGGGCGTGGTCAGGTGGCTGGGCAGCTTTGTTTCCCCGGCGATGCACCCCGTTGTGCCGATGATGCCGCAGCGGATGCCCGCCGCCTCGATGATGCTCTTGAGCAGATACGTCGTGGTGGTCTTGCCCTTTGTGCCCGTCACGCCAATGAGCTTCATTCGCCGTTCCGGGTGGCCGTTGAAGGCGCTGGCCATGCGCGTCATGGCCGCACGCACATCGGTCACGACAACCTGCGGACAGTCCACATCCAGCCTGCGCTCCACCACCAGGGCACAGCATCCGTTTGATAGCGCCTGCGGAGCAAAATCATGCGCATCCACCCTTCCGCCGCGGATGCAGAAAAAGAGACCGTTTCTGCACTTTGAGCGGGAATCTGCCGTCAGTGCCTCAATCTGCGTGTCTTCTCCCCGCGTGATGGCAATCAGCTCCGGCATGCCAGCGGTCAATTGTGCAAGATTCATCGTCATTCCTCCATTGCAGTCTGTCCTTCGCGCTTCCCCGCCGCGGTTCATGGCACCGCGAATGTGACGGTGACCGTCTCCCCCGCGGCGGCATAGGACCCGGCCGCCGGGCTTTGGCTCTGCGCCAGGCCGTCTCCCTGCGCGTCCATTTCAAATCCGGCCAATCTGAGCGTCTGTGCGCATTCGCGCATGCCCATGCCCACAACGTCCGGCACCTGAGCAAAGTCTTCAACCTGCGGCGCGGTGCTGCCTGTGACATAGAGCATCGCGCAGAATCCTTCCGGCACCTGCGCGCCCGCGGGCGGAAGCTGGCCGGTCACGGTGGCGGCCGTGCCGTCCGTCACGCTGTCAATCCCCGTCTCGCGCAGGATCGCCCGGGCATCCGTCACATTCATGCCCGTCACATCCGGCATGGTCACCTGCGCGCGCTGTGCGCTTCCATCCGTTTTGGCAATTCCCAGCAGCGGCAGAATCTCCTCAAAGATCTGCGCAGCAAAGGGCGCGGCCGTCGTGCCGCCGTAATCAGGCACAACCTGCGCCTCGTTCACAGTCACCAGCACGGCAACCTGCGGCTCCTCCACCGGAGCAAAGCCCACGAAGGAGCCGATGTGCAGATTGGGCGATATCTTTCCCTCTTTATAGATCTGCGCGGTGCCCGTCTTGCCCCCGATGGCCCAGCCGCTGACCTTTGCATTTTTTCCGCCGCCTTCCTCCACGACGCCGTAAAGCAGTTTGCGCATCGTCGTGCTTGTGCTCTCCGATATGGGATGAGAAACCACTTTGGGACTGATGGTTTCAAGCACATGGCCGTCTTCGTCCTGAATAGCCTCCACCAGATAGGGCCTCATCAGCCGCCCGCCGTTGACCACCGCGCAGGCGGCCGTGATCATCTGAATCGGCGTCAGGGCAACGCTCTGCCCAAAGCCAATGCGCGCCAGATCGACATCCTTCACCCGGCTTTGCGAGATCAGGATACCCGATGCCTCGCCATATAAATCAATGCCCGTGGGCGTGCCCAGGCCAAACGCGCGCAGATACCGGTAAAACCGGTCGCTCCCCAGCCTCAGCGCCAGCTGTGTGAAGACCGGGTTGCAGGAATTATACAGCGCCTTCTGCATGGTTTCCGCGCCGTGCGGCGTACCCCAGCAGCGCACGGTGCTTCCATCCACCGTGATGCGGCCCGAGCAGTAGAACCCTTCCTCCGGCGTGGTCACCCCGCTGTCAATCGCCGCCGCTGCGGTGAGAATCTTAAACGTTGAGCCCGGTTCATATACATCGCTGAGCACCGTGATGCGCATCAGTTCGTTGAGTGTGTCGATATCCTCCCGCGGCGGGTCTGCGGGATCATAGGTCGGATACATGGCCATGGCCAACACGGCGCTCGTGTTCACGTCCATCACAATGGCCTGCACATTCTGCGCTTCATTCACCTGCGCGCACTCCCGCACGGCGCGTTCCACGGCAGCCTGCACATCCCGGTCAATCGTCAACCGAAGGGTGTTTCCGGTTTGTGCGGGGATATAGAGCGTGACGCCGTCCGGCAGTGTTTTGGCTCTGGCATCCACCTCTGTGACGATTCTGCCCGGTTCACCGGAAAGCACATCGTCATATTTCAGCTCAAGGCCGCTCTGGCCCACTCCATCCACATTGCAAAGGCCGAGCACCTGCGCCAGTGCACTCCCCATAGGATACCATCTGCTGACGTCTTCGTCAAATGTTATTCCCTTTAATTTTTCTGAATCGGGGTTTGAGGCGTCATGCCGCAGGGCGCGCAGCCTGTCCGCATCCTCGCGGGAAACCTGGCGCGCCAGCGTGACGGAAGCCACGCTTGTATTCTGCAGCTTTTTGAGGGTCGATTCCGCGTCAAGGCCCAGCTCCCGTTCAAGCACCTGAGCAA
>DVMG01000269.1 GCA_018715105.1 Candidatus Ventricola intestinavium | reverse complement strand
GTGATAAGTATGATGCCGATGGTTGGAATTAAGGAAAGAATATCGGATGATGCCCGGACAGGCTCTCCTCCGCATGCCTGCATGCCCGTAAAACGCATCCGCCTTTAAAGAAAAACGACAGCCTTTCGTCTTCAAACGAAAGAGCTGCCGTTTTTGGCATTCAGTTCAGGCTGAAGGAGTACACCGTGTCGTAATCCATGTTCATCACGATATCAACCGTCGCCCGGCTCTGATCGTATACGCAGGACCACTGGGTGGAGGAACGCTTGCCCTCCTGGGGCTGCTGGCTGACGGATTGAAGCAGGGCCATGGCCGCGCTGGAATCGGCCAATACGCCCCCGGTTTCATGGAGCGTATCCATGAGCGTGGCGTATCGATCCTGGCCTGCGCCAAAGTCATAGTCGCCAGGGGTCAGCAGGAAATTGGTGGCCGCCTTGCTTTCTACCACATTCATCACATGATCCACGTATTCGACGACGACACTGCCGCCCTGTGCGTCGGCAATGTGAAAATGATAGCAACTGTTGGCCGAGGCATGCATGTCATACTGCTCAAGCAGGGCGACGGCTTCCTCCACGGTGGCCGCTTTATCCAGCAGCATGCGGATGGCGGAGGTGGTGGTAATATCCACCTTATCCGTCTGCTGATGGGTGGGCTCCGTGTCAATCAGCAGCACACCCACACACAGGCCCTTTTCGTTGACGCCGTCCAGAGGCACATAAGGCGCTGCAAGCGTCATGATGCTGTTTTTCAGGCTGGTGGGAAGTTTTTCGCTGCTGTAGCCAATGTAGGCGAGATTGACCATGGAAATGGAGGCATATCCGTTTTCAGGACGCGTCGTTACCAGCAGCGCCGGGGAGTCATACATGTCAAAATTGCGTCCAAAGATGGGGGTGCCGTCTTCAAGCTGCGCAGAATAGGTGGAACATCCCAGATCGGGCAGATCGAAGTTCATCGGAATGCCCTTGAGCAGCTGGCGCGTCAGGTAGGAAACCAGCTCCGCGTCGCTGGAGGCCCCGGTTTCAAGAAAATCGTCCAGCGCATAATCGCCGGTGTAATCCATGGTGAACAGGTGCGCATCGCCCACCTGCTCAAGGGAGCGGAGCGTATTGAGCTCCCGATGGAACATCGCATAGAGAATGCCTGCCGCGAGGAGCACGAGCACCAGCAGCACGAGAAGAATATTTCGCAGTGCGCGGCCAAGCCGGTGTTTTTTCGGGCGGGAGGAAAGGCTGGATTCAGTCATGATACATACTCCTTTTTTTCTGACCGGCCGTGCGTAAGCTCAGCCGGAAAATAGTTAAATAAATGAACTTTTTGCGCGCAATTCTCTGCTGGATGACAGCGATGCAAGCGGAGAAACGCATTGGGATTGGATAAACTTGACAGGAAACAGACGGATGGGTTAGAATTATTTTATAATCTTTGCATACAGATCGCGGAGGAGGAATCGCCATGGAAACATTCACGTTTACATTTACCGGGAAGCATGCTCGGGAGCTGGCCGAACGGTTCAGCGCTTATTTCTGGGACGGCGGGCTTGATCAGACCGTGAAACAGGGGTTTTTGGAGGACGTTGGCCTCAGTTTGGATGATGTCGAGGAAGACCCGCGGGGAGGCGTCCTTGTAAAGACGGACGGCGCGGTGATAGAAGGAGAGTAAGCAGCTGTTCTGAATTAAAAAAGCTGTCTGGCGGCCCGGCAGGTGGATGCCGGGCCTTCGGATTTCGCATGGCGGAAAAGAACAGACGTCCGTGGCAAATAGTTCATTTTATGAACCGTTTGCCTGCCATACTATACACCCATCCGAAAAGAATGTCAATCCCCTTTGCCATCTTTTTCCAGGACTCCGGGCCTTCGGGGAAGGACTGAGCGTGCGCTCTTGTCATTTGAATGCAACGGGGATATAATATAAGAACGTTCGAGAATGGGAGAGATTGCCGTGCAGGATCTGTTTTCACAAAAAGAGGAGCAGCTTTCCCCGCTGGCCGACCGCATGCGCCCGCGAACGCTGGATGAATTGATTGGGCAGGCTCATCTGGTGGGTCCCGGGCGCCTTTTGCGCCGCGCCATCGAGGCGGACCGGATGACTTCCTCAATCTTCTATGGTCCGCCCGGCTGCGGGAAGACAACGCTTGCTTCCATCATCGCGGGCACAACGCACTCCGCCTTCGTCCAGCTCAACGCAGTCACAAGCGGTGTGGCCGATGTGCGCAAGGTGATCAAAGAGGCGCAGGACCGGCGTTCCCTTTATGGGCAGGCCACCTACCTGCTGCTGGACGAATGTCACCGGTGGAGCAAATCCCAGAGCGACAGCATTCTGCCGGCCATTGAGCGCGGGGTGGTGCGTTTCATCGGCTCCACAACAGAAAACCCGCTTGTTTCCATGACGCCGGCTATCGTCAGCCGATGCCGGATTTTTGAGTTCAAGCCTTTGTGTGAAAGCGATGTGATTCTCGCCATCCACCGGGCGCTGGAGGACAGGGAGCGTGGCTTCGGCAACCTGAACGTGCGGATGGATGAGGATGCCGTCCACCATATCGCGCGCATCGCCAATGGGGATGTACGCTCGGCGCTGGGCGCAGTGGAGCTGGCCGTGCTGACCACGGAGCCGGATGAGAAAGGCGTCATTCACGTGACCCTGCCGGTGGCGGAGGAATCCATCCAGAAGCCTGTGATCCGCTGTGATGAATCGCTTTACTACGATATGCTCTCCGCCTTTTGCAAGAGCATGCGGGGCAGTGATTCCGACGCGGCGCTGGCCTGGTTTGCCCGGCTTCTGTATGCGGGGGTGGATCCGCGGCTGATTGCGCGGCGTATCATCGCGCACGCCAGTGAGGATGTGGGGCTTGCGAATCCTACGGCCATGCTGCAGGCCGTGGCGGCCGCACAGGCGCTGGAGATGGTCGGCCTGCCGGAGGCCCGGCTTTCCATGGCGCAGGCGATTATCGCGGTGTGCGAGAGCCCGAAATCCAACAGCGTTGCGACGGCACTTGAAAAGAGCGTGGCCGACGCGCAGAAAGGCGCATTCGGCCCCGTGCCCGTCCATCTGCGGGACACGCATTATGCAGGCCAGGAGCGTCTCGGATCCGGAGCCCAATACCGGTATCCGCATGATTATCCCGGACACTGGGTGAAGCAGAATTACATGCCCCCGGAGGCGGAGGGATGCCGGTATTATATTCCTTCCGATCAGGGGCAGGAGCTTAAGCTGCGGGAGAGAAGGAAACAGCGCGGTATTCAGGACCCATCATGATCCAACAGGAAGAATCAAAAGAAAG
>DVMG01000268.1 GCA_018715105.1 Candidatus Ventricola intestinavium | reverse complement strand
TTGTGTGAAAAGATAAATTGATAGGAGGAAGAACCATGAAACCGAACGCAAGAAAACTATTCACGGGTTGTCTGGCCCTGTCCATGATGCTGGGAGGCATCATGACGGCCTCGGCGGAGGAAAAGACCACGGTCACGGTGTATACGGCGCGCGACATGAACGTGATCGAGTATGTGGAACCGCTTTTTGAAGAAGCGTATCCGCAGTATGATCTGGAAGTGCTGAATATGGGCGCTCAGGAAATCTTGGAGCGTGTGCGCGGCGAGCAGGCCAATCCGCAGGCGGACTTCCTGTGGGGCGGAACGGAAGCCGCCTTTAAGATGGCCGCTAAAGAGGGCCTGTTGGAAGCCTATGTGCCGTCTTTTGCCGACTCGTTCCCCGAGCAGTATAGGGATCCCGACAACCTGTGGTATGGCGAAATCCTGCTGCCGGAAGTGATCATGTATAATTCGGACGCGCTTGCGCCGGAGGATGTGCCCACCGAATGGGATGACCTGCTGGATGAAAAATATGCCGACCAGATCATTATCCGCGATGTCATGGCATCGGGAACGATGCGCACCATCTATTGCTGCATGATCTACGCGCAAGGCGGTGAGGATCCCACGAAGGGCTATGAGTGGCTGGCCGGCCTTGATAAGAATACCAAAGAATATGCGCAAAATCCGACGGATCTGTATCTGAAGCTGGCGCGTCAGGAGGGCACCCTGTCCCTGTGGAACCTTCAGGACATCATGATCCAGAAACTGGTCAATGAGCAGCCCTTCGATTATGTCATTCCGGAAACCGGCGCCCCGATCCTGGTGGACGCGGTGGGTATCGTCAAGGGAGCCAAGAACATGGAGGGGGCAAAAGCCTTCTACGAGTTCCTCTTCACCCCGGAAATCAAGCTGGCGCTTGCGCAGAACATGTATCAGATTCCCGCACAGGGCGACATTCCTGAAGATCAGCTCCCGCAGTGGATTCAGGATCTCGAGCTCAAAGCCATGGACATCGACTGGTCGGTGGTGGCAGAGAAGGAAATGGAATGGATGACCTATTGGGATGAAAACATCAAGGGGAAGAACTGAATGGACCGATGGCGGGCGGCATTTCCGCCCGCCGCATTCTTTTGACGACTGGGCTGAGGAGAGAATACGGAAATGGCAGATGTGATTTTAAACCATGTCAGGAAAACATTCGGAAAATTCACGGCCGTGGCGGATGCGGATTTCCACATTCGATCGGGAGAGTTCTTCACGCTGTTGGGGCCGTCGGGCTGTGGAAAAACCACGACGCTGCGCATGATCGCCGGATTCAGTTTTCCTTCCGGCGGCCAAATTCGCTTTGATGATTGGGATGTCACAACGCTTTCTCCCGACAAGCGAGATATAGGCATGGTGTTTCAGAATTATGCGCTATTTCCGCATCTGACCATTGGGGAGAATGTCGCCTTTGGGCTCAAGACCCGTAAGATCCCCAAGGACGAACAGCGCAAACGGGTAGCCGCAGCGCTGGAAAAAGTGCATCTGGCCGGATATGAGAAGCGCAAGGTGCAGGAGATTTCCGGCGGACAGCAGCAGCGTGTGGCGCTTGCCAGGGCGCTGGTGATTGAGCCGACGATCCTTCTGCTGGATGAGCCGCTGTCCAACCTGGATGCCAAGCTGCGCGATGACACGCGCTCGGAGATCAAGCGCCTGCAAAGGGAACTGGGGATCACCACGATCTACGTCACACACGATCAGGCAGAGGCAATGGCGGTCTCTGATCGGATTTTGATCATGAAGGAGGGCGTCACACAGCAGCTGGGCACGCCTTATGAAGTGTATTACAGGCCGGATAACCGGTTTGTCGCGGAATTCATCGGCAAGCACACGGTGCTTCCCGCGGTGGTTGAGAAAGCCGAAGGCGAATACTGCACGGTGCGGCTGAGGGAAGGAAGCCTGCTTACCGGCCTGAAGAAACACAGCGCGAGCGATGTGCCCTTTCAGCAGGGCGCTGAGATCTGTGTGGCGCTCAGGCCGGAGTGCATTGAGCCGGCGATGGAACATAAAGACAATTTGCTCAGGGGCGAGGTCATCCACTGCGAGTTTACCGGAATGAGCGCCAACTACCTGCTGGGCATGGCGGGATGCATCTTAAAGGCCACGTTTGTCAACCACGTGCCCGATCCGGCGAGCATTGGCAAGTCCTACAGCGTTCATGTGCCGGTGGAGCGCGTGTATTTCCTGAAAGGGGAGAAGGAAAAATGAGGAGCCTGCATGCAAACGGACAGGGGATTCGCAAGCCGCCCATTTTTTCGCGCTCCTGGTTCACCTATGTCGCCCTGCTTCCCGTGTTCTTCGTGCTGCTGGGTTACGTCGTCTATCCGCTGATCAGCATCTTCAAAGATGGATTTTTTGTGGACGGACGGTTTTCACTGGATTTATATCGAAGGTTTTTTAACACTTCAAGCATGACGAACCTGGAGGCAACGTGGAACAGCATTTACATCAGCGTGCTGAGCGTGATCACCTGTGGCATCGTGGGGGTGGCGATGGCCTTTCTGCTGGAGAGCTTTGAGTTTCCCGGCAGGCGGATGCTGAAGGCGTTTGCCGTCATTCCCATGGCGCTGCCGTCGCTGATCGGCGCGTTTTCCTTCGATTTTCTGTATGGAGAGAGCGGGATCATTCCGCGTGGCCTGAAGGAAATCTTCGGCCTGGCGCAGGTGCCCTTTCATCTGGATGGAATGGCCGGCGTATTGATGATGCACACGT
Source organism: Candidatus Ventricola intestinavium (assembly GCA_018715105.1). Classification (GTDB taxonomy): domain Bacteria; phylum Bacillota; class Clostridia; order Christensenellales; family Aristaeellaceae; genus Ventricola; species Ventricola intestinavium. Next base: position 1,061 of record DVMG01000268.1, on the reverse strand, counting down.
TTACCATGTATACGTACTTTTATCTTCCTGTGTCGGCGGCGCTCAGGAATGTGGATACCTCGTTGGAGGAGGCGGCCAACGGCCTGGGCTGCAACCGGTGGCAGGTCTTCTGGAAAGTTCGTCTGCCGATGCTCACGCCTTCGATTGTCGCGGCAAGCATGCTGGTTTTCATGATCTCCATGGCGTCGTATACCGCGCCTCTGATTTACGGTGTGGATCGTACCCTGACCATGCAGATCGTCATCTCCCGCACCAACGGCGATCTGGCCATGGCCTCCTGCCAGTCCACCATCCTGGCGCTGATCTCTATTTTCTTCCTGGTGATCATGCGCATCTACGAAGGAAGAAGGAGCTATGCAAGCGTGAGCAAGGGGACGGCGGTTCACCGCAGGGAAGTCAAAAGCAGGGCGGCAAGGGCCGCGGCCATGGTGGCCTCCTTTGCGGCGGTGCTGTTTCTCATGCTCCCCATCCTCACCATCATTCTCATCTCGTTTTCAGCCAACGGAAAGTGGACCACGCAGGTGCTGCCGCCGGTGTATACGGTCGATCATTACATTGAGCTGTTTTCAAACCCGAAGATTCTTGCCCCCATTCGCAACAGCCTGGTCATGTCTGCGGCTGCAACCGTGGGCAACGTGATCTTCGGCGTGATTTCCGCCTACTTTATCAGCCGGCGCAAATTCCGTGGGCGCGGGATGGTGGATAAGCTCATCATGCTTCCTTGGTCGCTTCCGGGAACGGTGGTGGGCATCAGCCTGATTGCGGCCTTCAATGTGCCGACGGTTTTCAGCTTCGGCCAGGTTTGGGTGGGCACGTTTGTGATCCTGCCGGTTGCGTACTTTGTGCGCCATCTGCCGCTGGTGTATCGCTCCACGTACGCCGCCTTTGCGCAGACGGATGGATCATGCGAAGAGGCCGCGCGGGGATTGGGAGCGGGATGGCTGTATACGTTTGGAAAGATCGTTTTGCCCATGGTGGCAGGAGGCATTGCCTCGGGCGCCATTCTTGGATTCGTTCAGGGAATTGGTGAATTCGTGGCGTCTATCCTGCTGTATACGCCC
>DVMG01000267.1 GCA_018715105.1 Candidatus Ventricola intestinavium | reverse complement strand
TCATGGATGTAATAATCATAGCTGCCGCTGCGATAGGGCTCTCCGCCAAGCCCCGCCACCTTGCAGATGCGTGTGAGTTCCGGATAGCCGTCCGCCGCGATCACCACATTCCTCTCCCACAGCGCATCCATGCTGCTTTTAGCCATGCGAAGGGCCTCTTCTCCAGCCAGCCCCTGCTGCGCCGCGGCCTGAAGGCCGTAAATAAACATGGCCGTGCAGGAGGATTCGCCGTAGTTTTCCTCCGTCGCGGGCCTGTCCATCACCTGATGCCAGAGCCCGTCCTCCCCGCGCGCGGCCATCACCGCCGCGATCAGAGAACGCATCTGCGCCTGCAGCACCGGATAGCCGGGATGCTCCGGCGGCAGGCTCGCCAACACGTCGGCATGCGCCATCACAAACCAGCCCATGGCGCGCCCCCATACGTGCGGGGAAAGGCCGGTCCTGGGATCGGCCCACTTCTGCACCCTTGCGCTGTCCCAGGCATGGGCGTGCAGGCCGCTCTCAAGGCGGGTTTTTTCAAAGATCAGCTTCATCTGGCGAACGGCCAGGTCCGCCCACTCCGGCTCTCCAAATGTCCCCGCAAATTCCACCAGGAAAGGGCAGGCCATGTAGATACCGTCCAGCCACATCTGCTGGGGATAGATCGCCTTGTGCCAGAAGCCCCCCTCCGGTGTGGTGGGCTGCCCCTCCATCTGCCGGATCAGCAGGCGGCACGCGGATTCATATTTCCTTTCCCCGCCTGCTCTGTACAGGCGCAGCGCGGTGCGGCCCATGCAGATCATGTCAAGATTATACTTATCCATCTCATAGGTGAGGATGCCGCCCTCCGGCGTGACGTACTCATCGCAGTTCGCCTTGGCCGCGTCAAAAAAGCGGGAATCTCCCGTCTTTTCAAACACATCCAGCCATGCCTTGGTGATGATGCCGCGTTCATAGCACCAGTGGTAGTTGTATTCCTGCTCGCGCACAAGCGTGCCCTCGCCGGCCCAGACCGTCTTTTCGTATGCCATAAGCCCTTCCTTTCCCCGGGCGACGCCCGGCCTTTTTTATCTCTCGCGCGTTCCGCGCGGGATCGCTCCTAGGCGGGGCCGCAGCCCCATCACTGCACGTCACGCAGCGTGATTTCCTCGCCGCGCGCCCCCACAATGCGCAGATCGGCCAGGTGCAGCCCGCGCACATGCTCCGCGGTCAGTCCCGAAAGCGTTACGGGCTTCTGGCGCGCGTTCATCACCGGATAATCCGGTTCCGCCTCGACCAGGTGGATCTGTGTGTTGACAATGCTGATGTCCTCAAGCGGCGCCTCGGGCAGGCCATAGAGGCATGCCGCGGCGCTGCGCGCGCCTGTCACCACAATGTCGGCCATGCGGATGCGGCGCACATGCGGCGTGCCTCCGTCCACGGGATACGCCGCCGGGTCGGAGACAAACGCCTCTCTGCCACCCTTGCCGCAGAAATACATCAGGTTGATCACCAGCGGGCAGAGCACATCGTTCATCACCACGCCGGTGACAGAAACATCCTCCACCGAGCCGCCCCGCCTGCGGCGCGACTTGATGCGGATCCCCCGGTCCGTGCCGTCAAACACGCAGCCGCTGATGGCCACCCGGCGGATGGAGCCGCTCATTTCGCTGCCGAGCACCACGCCGCCATGGCCGTGCACCATCGTGCATCCGGTTATGGTGATGTTTTCGCAAGGAACGGCCTGCCGCGCATCTTCCGTGCCGGCCTTGATGGCGATGCAGTCGTCCCCTACGTCGATATGGCATCCGCTGATGCGCACATTGCGGCAGCTTTCCGGATCAATGCCGTCGGTATTGGGCGAGTCGGCGGGATTGACCACGGTGACGCCGCTGATTCTCACATTCTCGCAGCACAGCGGATGGAGGGTCCAAGCCGGGCTGTTGACCGCCTTGAAATCCGCCAGGCATACGCGCTCACAGCGTTCCAGGCCGATCAGGCAGGGACGCGCGGCGGAAAGCGTGCCGGCGCGAAACGCCTCCCACCACTTTTTTCCCTGTCCCTCCAGCGTACCCAGGCCCGTGATGGAAACGTCGCGCTCTTCCCGGGCGTAAATCAGCGGGCGGTAACTCGGCTGCTCATAGCCTTCCCAGCGCGTATCGATGATGGGATACGCGTCAAAGTCATCCGTAAAGCGCAGCACAGCGCCCGCTTCCAGGTGCAGTTCCACATGGCTGCGCATCACAAGGCTTCCCGTCAGGTATTCTCCCGCGGGCACGGTGACGCGTCCCCCGCCCTGCGCGGCCGCCGCGTCAAGGGCGCGCTGGATGGCCTCACCGCAAAAGGCGCCTTTATGGGCGCCAAATTCCAGAATATTCATGCTACTCTGCCTCCAAACACCCGGATTTACGGGCCGATCCGCATCATTCCAGCGCCTCCCCGCGCTCAATCGCCGCAATCTGGTCAATGCGGCGCTGATGGCGGCCTCCTTCAAACGGGGTCGTCAAAAAGAATTCGGCGATCATTCGGCCCAATTCAGGTCCCACCACCCGCGCGCCCATCGCGAGCATGTTTGCATCGTTATGCACGCGGGACATCTTGGCGGAAAAGCAATCGGAGCATGCCGCGCAGCGGATTCCCCTGACCTTGTTCGCCGCAATCGAGATGCCAATGCCTGTACCGCAGCACAGAATGCCGCGCTCGCATTCGCCGGATGCCACGGCCTCCGCCGCCCGCTTGGCAAACACGGCATAGTCACAGCTGTCCGGCGTATCGGTGCCAAAGTCCTTGAAGGGCAGGTTCATCTCCTCGAGCAGGGCGATGATTTCCCGCTTGAGCGGCAGCCCCGCGTGGTCGCTTCCCAATGCAATCATGATCTGTCTCCTCCTGTTGATGGATATGCTGCGCCGTGCCCGTCTTCTTCTGTATGTCTTCCCGCATACGGCAAAGCCGCCGGCGGGATGGAAGGCGGAAACGGGGTCAGTCGATAAAATCCTCCGGGGTCAGCGGCCCGCTCTGTGGATGGATGTCCGTTTCCTCCGGATTTTCCCGTTCTCCCTCGGGGTCGATCAGAATGAGCTTTTTCAGCTCTTCGCGGCTGACCACCGAGTCTGTGCCCATGCACGCCCGGCAGCGATACAGGCACGCGGGACATACGCATCCAAGCGCAAGGCTCTCCGCCTGGATCATATAAGCGCCGCACTGCGGGCATCCGCACCGCATGGACCTTCCCCCCTTTTTCTCCGTCTCTGGATGTGCGCGGCCTCCGGCGCGTCCGCATACCGGGGCCTGTCTTTCCATGCAGTCAGAGGCGCCCTTTCCCCTCTCAGGGGAGGAAGCGCCCCGGCCGGCTGTCATCCGCGCAGCTTTGTGTGCGTAAATGCCCGCCTGCCCTTTGCAAAATCTTCCACAATGTCGCCATGCCCGGTCAGAATATATTTATAGGAACACAGTCCCTCGATGCCCACCGGCCCCCGCGCATGAATCTTGCCGGTGGAAATGCCCACCTCCGCGCCAAAGCCGTAGCGGTAGCCGTCCGCAAAGCGCGTGGAGCAGTTTCGGTATACCCCCGCGGAATCCACCCGCGCGGCAAAGCAGGCCGCGGCCGCGTCGTCGTCCGTGAGGATGCCGTCCGTATGATGGGATCCATAGCGGTTGATGTGCGCGATGGCCTCTTCCAGCGAATCGACCACACGGATGCTCAGCACATTGCCGAGGTATTCGGTCTTCCAGTCCTCCTCATCCGCCGCTTCGCACGCGATGCCTTCCGGCACAAGCAGCGCCTGCGCGCGCGCGTCGCCCTTCAGGCGCACGCCTGCATCCCGAAGCGCCGCAGCGGCCGCCAGCAGGGCGTCCCGAGCGTCCCGGTGCGCAAGCAGCGTCTCCACCGCGTTGCACGCGGCAGGATACTGTGTCTTGGCGTCCACCACCACGCGCGCGGCCATCTGCGCATCGCAGGCGGCATCGATATACAGGTGGCAGATGCCGTCGCTGTGCCCCAGCACGGGGATGCGGCTGTTGTCCATGATGTAACGCACGAACGCGCCGGAACCGCGCGGGATAAGGAGGTCGATATCCGCGTCAAGCCCCAGCATCTCGCCCACATCCTCGCGGGTCGTCAGCAGCCCCGCGAATCCTTCCGGCAGGCCGGCCTGCACGCCCGCAGCATACAGCGCATCAAAGAGCGCGCGGTTGGTGAAAAGCGCCTCCCTTCCGCCTTTGAGAAGCACGGCGTTTCCCGTGCGTATGCACAGCCCGCCGATCTGCACCAGCGCATCCGGCCGGGACTCAAAGATCACGCCGATCACGCCGATGGGGCACGCCACCCGCGAGAGCACCAGGCCCTCCGCCAACTCGGTACGCATCTGCTCGCGGCCGACGGGATCCTCCATCTCCGCAAGCGCTTCCAGGCCCAGGCAGACATCGCGCAGCTTCGCCGCGTCGAATTGGAGCCGCTTGAGGGCCGGAGCCTGCAGCCCATCCCGCCGTGCAGCCTCCAGATCCCGCTCGTTGGCCGCCTTGATTTCCTGTTCCCGATCCTTCAGCGCCTTTGCCACGGCCTTGAGCGCACGCCTGCGCACATCGCCCGGCAGCGCCGCCAGGGCAAAGCTGGCTTCCTTGGCGCGGCGCGCCAGCGCCCGGGCGCCCATTTTGCCGGTTTCCATCTCTTTACTCATAAACCTCCTTGTGCAGCGTCTGCTGCATAGCCTGCGCATCCGCGCGCAGCGGGGATGCCGATGTCACCTGTTCCTCAAGCGGAAGCGACAGTTCGCGGCGGTCGCTTCCCCCCTGCACGGCGCTCACCAGCGTGAAGGCAGACATCGGGTTCAGGTTGGTATCCATGGAGGAAAGCAGCCGGGTTCCAAGCCCCAGCATGCCCATCAGGTCGCCGCTGTTCAGGCCCTGATAGAGCAGCTGCATCAGCGCGTCATATCCCCGGCTGCGCGCGGGGGAATCCCCGGGGAGGCTCAGGCGAACATACCGCAGCACGTCCTCCCCATCCATCTCATTGAGGCCGCTCCAGGTGCCCAGCGCCTCCGCCTCCTGCTCATCCAGCTGCATATTCAGGGTGCCGACGGCTTCCACCAGCTCCGGCATCCTTCCTATATCAAACGCCACATAGGTGCTGATATTCAGGTTCAAAAGCGTGTTGAGCGTGCGCGCCGTGAGCAGGCCGCGGCTTTTTTCATCCCCCAGCATGTATACCTCGCCAAGCTGAACATCGCCCGCCTCCGGCACATTCACCTCCAGGGACGTATCCAGGCGCGTCATCACCGAGCGGCCCGTGCGGCTGTTGATGGAAGCAACCATCAGCGCGTCGGTTTTTTCCCCATCCTGCAGGATCACGAGGATATTGCTCACATTCCTGTCAAGCTCTGAATTCAGGGAGAGATCCCTCTTGGTGACGGATATTTCGGCAAGCGCAACGGCGGCAAAGCCCATCAGCAGCATCCAGATGAGCGCAGCCATCCTCTTTTTCATGTCTTTCGCTCTCCTTCCTTTGTCTTCTTGTCTTCTTCTTTTCTTTGTTCTGTTTATTCTGTCTTCGCGCCGGTTTTGCGCGGCTATCCTCCCGCCTTCCCTTTTTATATCCGGGAACTCATCGATTCTATGAACTCACTATTTTATTATAGGAAGCTTTTCTCCGAATACCGTACGGGTTCCGGCTGCGGCTGAAGAGAAACGCCCACGGCAATGCATTTTTCGGGCAGGGGACGCAGGCCGCCCGCTTCTTTATTTCTCCTGCTTTTTAAAAATAACCAGCTTGGAAAAGACATAATTCAGAAGAATGACCACGATGTTGACCAGCAGCTTCATGGCCAGATCGTTCAGATGCAGCACCTCCACCAGCCCATACATGAGCACCGTCTCCATCCCCAGGGAGACCAGCCGCATGGCGAAAAAGCTTCCCGCTTCCCGCAGCAGCGCGGCCAAGCCGGCGCAGTGTGTGTGAAAGACAAACGCCTTGTTGGCTCCATAGCCAAAGGCCACCGCCACGGCCCAGGCCGTCCACGTGCCGGGCATGACGGCAAGGCCCGCCACACGCGTGGCCAGGTAGTAAACCACATAGTTGACAACCGTCGTCGCCACGCCGACAAACAGATAACTGACCAGTTCCGTGTTGTCCCACAGTTTTTCGCAGAGCGCCCCCAGCCGGGGGAAGATCCGGCCGATCAGGCGGATCACTGCCCGGGCGAGGGCGTCTATCCATTTCCACAGCGTCTTCATGGGTGATTCTGTCTCACTTTCTTCCAATCCTGAGTTTGATTCCATCCTGAGTTTTGATTCATTTCGAGAGAGCCCGCTCTTCCAAGAAAGGGAAACCGGGCTTTCTCTTCCTTCCTGCTTCCTGCTCGCATGTCCGGCATTCCAGCACGCGCTTTCCGCGTCGCCTGCGATGTTCCTTCTGCACGCGCACGGCCCGCATCTTTGCAGGCTGTGCTTGGCATGGAGGTTCTGTTGGCATTATAACATGCGCATGCACCCGGGGTCAATTCCCGCTCCGCGCCTGTGCAAAATGCAGGGCTTGATCGTTAAACGCCGTTCCTGTCCTGCAAATCGGGGTGCATCCTCCCGCGGCCGGGCCGTGTTTACGCGATGCGCCACGTGGATTCCTGCATGGCGCATCGCGCCGGGCCTTAAAATTTCCCTTTGCAGGGGATTCTCCACGGGTGTTTAGGCCCTGCAATTCTGTTATTTTTTGTATAATATACGTTTTGTCTTGACCGATGGCGCTGGGTTTTGTATAATAAATTCACAAAGCTGAATAGACTCCAAGTTCGCAGGGCCCCTCGGGTTGTGCGAACCATCGGGTTGTTCCGGCAACGGGGCAGCCTGCCATTGTGCGAAGGAGCTTGAAAGACATTCCGGGTGGAAGGCGTGTTTTCTGTCCGTGTCTTTCGGTTCCTTTGTTTTTTGTCTGTTTGGCGCCATCGGGCACATGCCCGGCCGGACGACCATCACAGGAGGAGGATTTCACGATGTCTGACAAGAAAAAGTTTTTAGACAAGGACTACACCCGCCGCCAGTTCCTCAAAATCTCGGGCAAGACGCTGGCCGGTGTCACGCTGTCAAGCACCATGCTCAGCACGCTGGGCTTCGCTGAAAGCGAAAATCCCGAGGAAGAGGCCGCCAATTCCACGGTATGGGCGCTTCCCCAGGGGTTGCTCGTCGTCAATCCGGACAAATGCACCGGCTGCCTGCGCTGCGAGATCAACTGCTCGCTGGTCAACGACGGCTTTGTCTCCAGCTACATGTCCCGGGTAAAGATGACCCGCAACCTCACCAGCAGCCGCAACGGCAACGGCCTGTATACCGAGAACACGTGGGTTTATTTCCCGGATACCTGCCGTCAGTGTGAGGATCCCGCCTGCGGCAACGCCTGCCCGATGCAGGCCATCTATGCCGATGAAAATGGCGTCCGAAAAGTGGATCCCGATAAATGCGTGGGCTGCGGCGCCTGCACGCAGGCCTGCCCGTGGCACATGCCCACCGTCAACCCGGAGACGAAGAAATCCACCAAGTGCATCCAGTGCGGCGCCTGCGCCGAGGGCTGCGTGACCGGCGCGCTGAGCATTGTTCCGTGGGACAAGATTGCCGCCGCTTCCCAGGAAATCTGACGCGGATCTCAGGGGGCTTTGCGCCTTCCTTGGGGGCCAATCCCTTGGGATTCCCCCGCGGCAACCGACATCCAGATCCGCTTGAGATCGGCATGAATCAATAAAGGAGGAAACGCTATGTCTACGATTTACGGCTGGGCCGGCAAGATCCTGCGCGTAAACTTTACCACCGGCACCGTCACCACTGAGGATACTCTGCCCAAATATCACGATTATGTGGGCGGCATGGGCATCGGCTATAAGATCATCTGGGATGAAGTGCCCATGGAGACCCATGCCTATGATGAGGCCTCCAAGGTCGTCATCGCTGTAGGCCCGCTGACCGCCTCCGGCGTTCCCTGCTCCGGGCGCACCAACATCTCGTTCCTGTCTTCCTGGTCAAAGGGCTATTCCATTGTGGACGCGCACATGGGCGGCCACATCGCGCATAACATCAAGTTTGCCGGATACGACGCCATCGTTCTGGAAGGGCAGAGCCCCACACCCGTGTACCTGAAGATCGAAGACGACAAGGTCACCATCGAGGATGCCACCGATCTGTGGGGCAAGGGCACATTTGCGGCCAACGCGGCCATCGCCAAGGCCTGCGGCCCGGAGTTTGATGTGGCCACCATCGGACCGGCCGGTGAAAACCTGGTCAACATGTCCTGCCTGATCACAAGCGTGGGCAACTCCGGCGGCGCCGGTGTGGGCGCGATCATGGGCTCCAAGAAGGTCAAGGGCATTGCCGTGCGCGGCACGGGCTGCGTGCGCATCGCGGACCCGAAGACCCACAAGGAGCTGTGTGATTATGTGCTGCGCGATCTGATCGGCTCCAACAACAATCACAACGTTCCTTCCCGGCCGCAGAGCTGGTCCGAGTATACCTCCACCGTCAAAAACCGCTGGCAGGGCGGCCCCGGCGTGATGTGGGGCAAGGCGCCCGGCGGCGCCATCGACACGGGTGAGCAGCCTTCCGGCGACATCAACCGCATCGGCTATCGTGCCACCAAGGGCGTGTTTGACTACAGCGATGCGGCTCAGAAATACATTGTCAAGAGCGGCGGCTGCGCCTCCTGCCCGATTCGCTGCTACTCGGAATATGACATCGACGTGCTGGCCGAATATGACCTGCCCACCAAGACATCCAACACCTGCGCCCCGGCCGGTTCCGTGCCCACGGGCTTCTACCCGGAAGGCATCCACGATTTTAAGGATGAGGGCGACGCCAAGATCGTCATCGGCCAGTATGGCTCCCGCGTGCTGGATGATTACGGCCTGTGGTGCAACTATGGCAGCATCGGCCGTGAGTTCACGTACTGCTATAACAACGGCATCATCAAGGAAAACCTCTCGGAAGAGGAGTGGAATTCCATCCCGTGGGATCTCATGAAGGACGGCGATCCGCGCTGGCTCGATTTCATCATCGGTGCCATCTCCACCAAGCAGGGCGAAATCAGCCGCTTTGGCGAAGGCACGCTCGGCCTGATGGCGGCCTGGAACATCGATGAAAGTTTCCTTGACGCGGTGGACAGCCAGAACCAGAACGTCGGCCACAACGGTTATCCCAAGCACCACTCTTCCGAGGATGTCTGGCAGACCGGCCTGCTCTACAACGTCATGTACAACCGCGACTGCATGGTGCACGTGGGCACCAACTTTGTGCGCTCCGGTTCACCGTACAACGAGGTCATCAAGCCCGTCGTGGAGGGATACTTCGGCGAAGGCGCTACCGATGCGCCCAAACACTACACGCCGATCAACGAGGCAAAGGTTCGCCTGGCCAAGTGGTGCTTCCTGGAGAAGCAGTGGTCGGATATGGCCACCATCTGCGACTGGGTGTGGCCGATGACCCTCTCTTCCAGCCCCACGCGCAACTACGTGGGCGACATCGAGGTCGATTCCAAGTTCCTCACGGCCGTCACGGGCGAGACCTGGTCGCAGGATGACCTGCTCTTTGCCGCCGAGCGCGTCAGCCACATGCTGCGCGTGATGACCGCCATCTCCTTCAAGATCAACGAGAACACCGACAACCTGCGCACCACGCACGACGTGTTCTCCGACTGGGTCTTTGACAAGGAGCCGGATTTCAAGCCCTTTGAGGAAGGCACGGTCAAGATGGATCGCGACGACATGGATAAGGCGCTCACCATGTTCTATGAAGAGATGGGCTGGGACACCGCCACCGGTATCCCCACCCGCGCCACGCTCGAAAAATTCGGCCTGGCCGACATGGCGGACAAGCTCGAGGAATACGGCATCCTTCCCGCCTGATTCTGCTTCCTATCCGTTCCCGCAGGCATGCCCTGCGGGAATCTTTATATCCCCGGCACAGGCGTTTCGTCCGCTCTCTTTTCTTGACACAGACCCCGGCGGATGCTATGCTTAAGAGGGTTTCACGGATGCTCTGTCCGGATACGGCCGCGGTTTCTCAGGCTGTCTTTGGGAATCCCCGGCGAAACCCTGCCCCATTCATTGGAAGAGGAGGACATGTCCATGCTCTTAGGCCGCCGCAAGACCGGCTTTACCGAGGAACAGACGCTGCGTCCCAGCGAAATTCCGGACTATGTGAACGAAGAAAACGATACCACGTTTGCCCGCCCCAAGGGCTCCTGCGTGGAAAAAAAACAGGCCTCTCCCGAGGCCGAATCCTGGATTCCCCCGGAGCCCATGCCTGATCACAGGCTGCTGCGCGAGTTCATCCGCTCCCAGTGTGAGCTCCACCAGATCACCGCACGCCGTGTGCTGCTTGCGGAGGATCCCTCTGTGGCGGAGCTGCTTGAGCAGATCCGAAAGGACCCTGAGTGCGGGGATATCCAAACGGTGGAAGGGCAGCAGGATACATATTACTACAGTTCGCAGGTCATGTCGGCCTTTTTTGCGTGGGTAACCATGCTTGTAATGGAAGAGGATCTCCCCCGCACCATTGCCGAAATGACGCGCCGAAACTGTGTCACCTATCCGGCCCCCACATTGCTTGAATATTTCACGCTTTCGCCCTTCCGCTATCCGCGCGACCGCATCGAGGAAGCGCTGAGCGCTATGGAGCAGGACGCGCGCTATCAGGATATCCGCCGGTTCGAGTCTCCCGGCGGCCGCACCTA
>DVMG01000266.1 GCA_018715105.1 Candidatus Ventricola intestinavium | reverse complement strand
ACCAAGCAGGGGCACCGGCAATGGGTGATCACGGTGGTTTTCCTTTCGTTTGGCCTTTCCGTTGTGATGTCCATCCTGACGAGCGTTTTTGTGGAGTCGGCCGAGCTGCTTGTGGCGCTGATGACGCTGATCGTGCTCATCTTAATCGGCATCATCACCGACATCATCGGCACAGCCGTCACATCCGCCAGCGAGCAGCCCTTTATTGCCATGGCTTCCAAGCGCATCCCCGGGGCCAAACAGGCGCTTCGCCTGATTCGCAGGGCAGAGCGCGTTTCCAACCTGCTCAATGACGTTGCGGGCGACATTGTCAGCGTGGTGAGCGGTTCGGCCGGCTCGGTTATTGCCGTCTATCTGGCTTCGATGGGGATGCAGGCCGCCGTGGCTTCCGTGCTGATTACGGCCTTTACATCCTCGTTCATGATTGGCGGCAAGGCCTGCGGCAAAAATTTTGCCATTGAAAAGAGCAGCGCCATTGTGCTGTATGTGGGCAAAATCATGGCCCTGTTTGAGCGGGGGAGGAAGCCGAAGAAAAAGAACGCTAAAAATGCCTGAGAAGAAAGAACGCCCAGGGGGAGGTGCCGGCGATGGCGATATTGCCCGAAATTCAAGGGCCGGACGATGTGAAAAAGCTTTCTGTGGAAGCATGTAAGGCGTTGGCGACGGAGATCCGGCAAACCATCATCCAAACGGTATCGCGGCAGGGAGGACATCTGGCATCCAATTTGGGCGATGTTGAGCTGACCCTCGCGCTGCACAGGGCGTTTAACAGCCCGCAGGATAAACTGATCTTTGATGTCGGGCATCAGACGTATGCGCACAAACTGATCACCGGCAGGCAGGAGCAGTTTAAAACCCTGCGCTCTTATCATGGCATGAGCGGCTTTCCGTGCAGGGAGGAAAGCGAGCACGACTGGTTTGATACGGGCCATTCGTCCACGGCCATTTCCATGGCGCTTGGCCTGGCGCGTGCGCGCGATTTAAACCATGAGGATTTCCATGTCATCGCTGTTGTGGGCGACGGCGCGCTGACAGGCGGCATGTGCTATGAAGCCATGAACGACGCGGGCGACAGCCATACGCGGCTGATTGTTGTGCTCAATGACAACGAAATGTCCATCTCGAAAAATGTCGGCGCGCTGTCCAATTATTTCAAGCACCTGCGCGCAAGCGCATCCTGGTATGGCGGAAAGAAGAGGATCCGCAGCGTGCTTGAGCATATTCCCCTTGTGGGCAGGACGCTGGCGCGCGGAATCGAGAAGGCGAAGGATATGGTGAAGTCCGTGACGACGGGAGGAGAGCTTTTCGAATCGCTGGGCTTTCGCTATCTCGGGCCGTTTGACGGGCACAATATAGAGGAAATGACCCACGTCTTTGAAGAGGCCAAGCAGGTGACGGATACGCCCGTGCTGATTCATGTGATCACGAAAAAAGGCTATGGCTATGATTTGGCGGAATGCCAGCCGGAAAAGTTTCACGGCGTGGCGCCGTTTCGGGTGGAAAACGGGATCAAGCGCAATCAATCCAGCCGCGAGAGCGCTGCGCAGGCGGCAGGAAAGGCTCTGGTGGCCATGGCCGCGGAGGATCGGCGTGTGGTTGCAATCACGGCGGCCATGGCCGGGGGCACGGGGCTTTCTGAGTTTGCCACCTATTATCCGGAGCGCTTTTTTGACGTGGGCATTGCCGAGCAGCACGCGGTCAGCATGGCGGCGGGGCTTGCCCGGGGAGGATATCGCCCGTATTTTGCTGTATACGCTACATTTTTGCAGCGGGCATATGACCAGATCATTCACGATGTCTGCCTGCAGAATCTGCCGGTATGCATCCTTTCCGATCATGTTGGGCTGGTGGGAGACGACGGGAAGACCCATCATGGCGTGCTCAGCGTGCCCATGCTCCTGAGCATTCCCAATCTGACGCTTCTTGCGCCGCGCGATACCCGGCAGCTGCGCCTGGCGCTGCGCGCGACCCTTGCGCTGGAAGGCCCTTGTGTGGTGCAATATCCCAAGGAGGGCATCGAACCATACGGGGACACCGATCGTCCTTTTGAAATCGGGCGTTGGCAGCGCCTGGTGCCGGGCGACCGGCAGGTGATTCTGGCCTATGGACGCATGAGCCTTCACGCCGTCAAGGCGGCGGCGCTGCTTGAAAAACGCGGCCTGCATGTGGGAGTGGTGGATTGCTGCTCCCTGCGCCCCATGGATATGGAGTGCCTGGAGGGGCTCTTTGCGTGCGGCGCGCAGATGATCACCCTGGAGGAGGGGGAGCTGATCGGCGGGTTTGGCTCGGAGATTGCCAGGCTCTGCGCGGAGCATGGCGCGCCGGCCCCCGTTGGGATCATGGGGCTTCCCAACCGGTTTATTACCCATGGCACGGTCGCGCAGCTGCTTGAGGAGTGCGAGCTGATGCCTGAGCAGATTGCGCGGCGCATTGAACAGGCCTTTGCACATCAGGAGAGGGAACATGGCGGATAAAAAGCGGGTGGATGTCGCGCTTGTGGAGCGCGCGCTGGCGCCCAGCCGGGAGAAGGCGCAGGCGCTTGTGATGTCCGGCGTGGTGTATATCGGGGAGACACGGGTTGAAAAGGCGTCCGTTCAGGTGGCGGATGATGAAGAGCTCCTTGTGCGCCGGACGGGCACGGGGTATGTGAGCCGGGGCGCGCTCAAGTTGGAAAAGGGGCTTCGTGTCTTCGGGGTGGATGCAGCCGGTGTGGTGGCGATGGATCTGGGGGCTTCTACAGGCGGCTTTACGGATGTGCTGCTGCAAAACGGGGCGGCCCATGTGTATGCCATTGACGTGGGCTATGGCCAGCTGGATTGGAAGCTGC
>DVMG01000001.1 GCA_018715105.1 Candidatus Ventricola intestinavium | reverse complement strand
TTAAAAGGGATTTTTGCGCTTTTTTTCGTCACACATCAGACGACTTGTCGGGTTTATTCAAGAATAGGATACCAAATTTCCCCGGTTCTAATCAAATTGTTTTGCTCAGTTTCTGCCGAAAATGTGCTTATTTTTATCGAAGTGCTTTTGAGCCGTCCTGAGCAGCAGCCGGTATTCATCCTGCCGCGCCTCATCCCGGCTGAGATCAAGAAACGCCTCCCTTGCCGTGTGTAAAAGCCGCGTATCCGTGGTGAGCATGAGCGCTGGCATTCTCGGCTCTCCATGCTGGCGTGTGCCAAAGAATTCCCCCGCCCCGCGCAGCTCCAGATCCTTCTGGGCGACTAGGAAGCCATCATTCGTAGCGGTGAGCGTGCGCAGGCGTTCATTGGGTTCGGCCATCAGAAAGCACCAGCTTTCCTGTGCCCCGCGTCCTACCCGCCCGCGCAGCTGGTGAAGCTGGGCCAGCCCAAAGCGTTCCGCTCCCTCGATGACCATCACCGTCGCATTGGGCACGTTCACACCAACCTCGATCACCGTCGTGGCAACCAGAACATCCATTTCCCCGGCATAAAACTTTGAAAGCGTGTCCTCTCGATCCTGCCGTTTCATCCGCCCGTGCACAAGCCCCACGCGAAGCGGCGCCAATTCCCGTGAAAGCTCGAGCTGTTCCTGCGATGCGCTGCGCACGGGCGCATCAAGCGCGTCTTCCCCGCCTTCTTCCCCCACAATCGGGCAGACTACATAGGCCTGCCTTCCTCCGGCCGCCTCAGCCCGGATGAATTCATACAGCCCCTGACGCTTTTCTTCCGGAACAATGCGCGTGCGCACAGGCGTGCGGCCGGGCGGCAGTTCATCCACGACGGACAGATCCAGATCCCCATAGAGCACAAGCGACAGGGTTCTTGGAATCGGTGTGGCGCTCATGACCATGACATGCGGTGCGTCTCCCTTTCCTTCCAGCAGGGTGCGCTGGCGCACGCCGAAGCGGTGCTGCTCATCGGTGATCACCAGGCGCAGATTGGAAAAGGCCACTTCTGCCGAGACGAGCGCATGGGTGCCGATGACCACCTGCCATTCGCCGGAAACAATCGCTTCCCGGGCCCGCCGGCGTTCAGCCTGCGTCATGTTGCCCATGAGCAACCCGCATGTGATGCCAAGCCGCCCCAGCGTTTCCACTGCGCTCTTCATGTGCTGCTCAGCCAGAATCTCGGTGGGAGCCATCAGCGCGCCCTGTCCCCCTGCACGCGCGCAGAGATACAGCGCGCAAAAGGCGATCATCGTCTTTCCGCAGCCCACATCGCCCTGCACCATGCGCGCCATGGCGCGGGACTTGCGCATGTCATCCGCCACCTCCGCAGCCACACGCCTCTGTGCATCCGTCGGCGCAAAGGGCAGGCTTTCAAAAAAGGCGTCGATCCATGCGTCCTGCACATCAAGCGGCGCACTCGCGCGCCGCTCTCCCGCCGCTCCCGCCACGGCCGCCTGAAACATCAGCAACTCCTCAAATGCAAGGCGCTCCTTGGCTTTTGAAAGCGTTTCAAGATCCGTCGGGAAATGGGCCTGTGCAAGCGCCTGGCGCCTGTCCATCAATCCATAGCGCTCGGCAATGGACGTGGGCATGGCATCTTCTCCGTCGTATTCGTCAAGAAGCAGGCGGACCGCATCGCGCAGGGGTTTTTGCCCGACGCCCGGTATGGCCGTATAGACCGGCGTAATTTTCCCCGGTTCCTCCATCGTGGGATTGATCACAAAAAGCCCCGTCTTTTTTCGGACACAGGTTCCCCACAGCGTGACATGCTGTGCGTCAAACAGCCTGTCCTTCATCCACGGCTGGTTAAACCACATGCAGCGAATCCGGCCGCACTCATCCGCCACCGTTGCAGAAACCCACTGCATGCCCCGCGCGCGATGAAGCGTGGGTTTTCCTGCGAGGTATCCCTCAAAGCAGGCCTGCATCCCCTCCGTCATCTGTGCCGGTGAAATCGGATGCGTCGTATCGCGGTAGCCGGCAGGGAGCTTTTCCAGCAGATCCATGGCCGTGTTGATTCCGCGCCTGCTAAGCGCCTGCAGGCGTACCGGCCCAAATCCCCGGATTTCCGAAAGCGGCCTCATAATTCCTCCTCCCCGATTCACGCGGAAAATCCGCTGCATCCGCGGGAATGACCCGGATGCGACAGAAAAACACCGCCCATGCGCGCCGGTGGTTCGCCCGTACGCATGAAGCGGCAGAATAAGCTTATTCAGCGGAAATCAGATAATAATACAGCGGCTGGCCGCCATACTGAACCTCGACATCCAGGTCGCTAAAAAGCCCTGCAATTTCAGTCCCAAGGGCCTGCGCGTCTTCTTCCTTGGTATCCTGGCCATAATAGATGGTGATCAGGGAATCCCCTTCTTCCACCACATGCCCCACGAGATCGACAGCAATGTCATGAACATCCGTTCCCACGGTTTCAATGCGCCCATTGTGAATGCCGATGATATCGCCCTCTTTGATCTCCTTGTCCTCAAAGACCGTATCGCGCACAGCGAATGTGATCTGCCCGGTTTTTACCTGCTCGGCGGCCTGCGTCATGGCCTCGCGGTTTTCCTCCACGCTTGCCTCCGGATTAAAGGCGATCACGG
>DVMG01000265.1 GCA_018715105.1 Candidatus Ventricola intestinavium | reverse complement strand
ATGTAGACACTATATCGAAGAATATAATCGCAGAAATTGAAAGAGATGTTATATGTTATTGACTTTTTTAAACTAAAGAATATAACAAAGGCAGCCGAGCCAATCAACGGTCAAGATGAACTGCGTATTTCATGTGTCACCGTTGACAGTCTTCAGTTTGTTGACATAGACATCGCTTTCGTTCGCGGCATGCGTCGCTTTTTCAAGGATTGAGGGAATCTTTTTTCTCCCCTCGGGGGAGAAAAGCGTTATACTGATGGCCTGAGAGCCGCCTTCTTTGCAGGGGGCGGCTCGTTTCTCATCCCAGAAAATACGGCGGCACAATCCGAAGCGCGCGCACAAGCACCAGCAGCGCAATGTGCAGCGGATACGCGGCGTAAAACAAAAACGTGAGCACGGGGGAGGAAAAACCCCGCCGGCCGTTGTAAAAAAGCAGAGGCAGGGCGGCGCCTGCGGCACACAGGGACACGAGAACCCAGCTGCGCTCCACGCCGGAAAAAAGAAGACTCAGGCTGTAGAGGAGGCTCAGGGAAACCGCGCACACGGCCCCCATGGCCCGGCGGTTGCCGGCCTGACGGAAGGCGAGGCACAGCGCAATGCCCAGCCAGCCATAGCTTACCCGCGCAACCATCGCCAGCATGCACAGGGTGATTCCCACAAGCGCGGACTCCAGCGGCCTGCCCGCAAGCCGGTCCAGCGCATACAGGGCCAGAAGCCCCAGCAGCAGGGAAAAGACGACATTCTGCTCCATCCCGCTGGCAATGCGGCCGAAGATCAGCATGTCAAAGGGAATTTCGGAAAGGAAGGCCAGCAGGAGCAGCCGCCGGGCATAGGCGCGCAGATCGTGCGTGTGGGCATAGCCCTGGGCCAGGAGGAAACAATACAGGGGAAAAGCCAGCCGGCCGACACAGCGAAACACACTTGCCGAGGGGAAAAGCGCCAGCCCCATGTGATCGATGCACATGCAGACAAGCGCGATGAGCCTGAGAGCAAACGAGGACAAAAAGCAGCCTCCCTTCGTCGCAATGTGAATCCCTTATACTATACAGCACGGTGCAAATGCTTGTCAATGTTCGAGAATATACGAACAAATCTGCGCGATTCCGCAAGAAAATTGGCATATTCAGGCGCAAAACGGGGCGGATTGCATTGCAATGGTGAATGTTTGATGCTATAATGCGGATGTTGATTCGCCTTATGAGCGTGGGAAGGAAATATTCCCTTTTGCCTGGTAATACCCGCGAGAACGCAAGGAGGAGTATCGTGAGTCAGAGAATGGGTCAGGTCAGAAGAATCTATGCGGAAAAACGCCCCGGATATGACGTGAGCGCGCAGCAGCTCTGCCGCGAGCTGAGCGAAGTGCTGGGGACGCAGGCCATTGAGCGCGTGCGCATCTTTCAGCGCTATGATGTGGAAGGCGTGACCGACGAAGCGTTTGACAGCGCGAAAGGCATCCTTTTTTCCGAGCCGAATGTGGATATGCTCTACGATGAGACGCTGCCGCCGATGGATGCGCGACTGCTGGCCGTGGAATACCTGCCGGGGCAGTATGACCAGCGGGCGGACAGCGCCAGCCAGTGCCTGCAGCTGCTCAGCCCGGATCAGGCGCGGCCAAAGGTGGCCTGCGCCAGGGTGTATGCGCTGGAGGGGGCCGGCGTGACGGAAGAGACGATGGACGCCGTGGCCCGCCACCTGATCAATCCCGTCGAATCCCGCCGCGCCGCCCTGGATAAGCCGCAGACGCTCGCCATGCATGCGGATGTGCCGGAGGATGTGGAGATTCTCAGCGGGTTTACGAGGCTGGATGACAGAGCTCTGGGCGCGATGGTGCGCGACATGGGCATGGCGATGAGCGCAGAGGATCTGTGCTTCTGCCGTGATTATTTCCGCGATACGGAAAAGCGGGATCCAAGCATCACCGAGCTGCGCGCCATCGACACATACTGGTCCGATCACTGCCGCCATACCACGTTCCTGACCGCCATAGACGACATCGAGTTTGTGGACGGGCCCTACAGTGAACCGGTCAAAGCGGCCTATGAGCTGTATATCGGCACGCGCAGGGATGTCTATGAGGGCCGCCATAGAGAGATTTCCCTGATGGATATGGCCACGCTGGGCGCCAAGGCGCTCAAAAAGATGGGCAAGCTGGAGGATCTGGATGCCTCCGAGGAGATCAACGCCTGCTCCATTGTCGTCAACGCGCATGTCGAGGGCCGGCAGGAGCCGTGGCTGATCATGTTTAAAAACGAGACCCATAATCATCCCACGGAGATTGAGGGCTTCGGCGGAGCGGCCACATGCCTGGGCGGCGCCATCCGCGATCCGCTCTCCGGCCGCAGCTATGTCTACCAGGCGATGCGCATCACGGGCAGCGGCGATCCGCGCATGCCCTACAGCCGCACGCGGCCGGGAAAGCTGCCCCAGCGCCGCATCACCACGACGGCCGCACAGGGCTATTCCAGCTATGGAAATCAGATCGGGCTGGCCGCGGGGAAGGTGCAGGAGTATTATCACCCCGGATTTGTGGCCAAACGCATGGAGCTGGGCGCGGTCATCGCCGCGACGCCGCGCGATCATGTCCGCCGTGCGCATCCGCAGCCGGGCGACGTCGTCATGCTGCTGGGCGGACGCACGGGACGCGACGGCTGCGGTGGGGCCACAGGCTCTTCCAAGGCGCACGACGTCAAATCCCTGGAGACATGCGGCGCGGAAGTGCAAAAGGGAAACGCGCCCACAGAGCGCTGCATTCAGCGTCTGTTCAGGAATGCGGAATTTGCCCGCATGATCAAGCGCTGCAATGACTTTGGCGCGGGCGGCGTGTGCGTGGCCGTGGGCGAGCTGGCACCGGGCCTTTTCATTGACCTGGATGCGGTGCCCAAGAAATACGAGGGGCTTGACGGCACGGAGCTGTCCATCTCCGAATCCCAGGAGCGCATGGCCTGCGTGATTGAAGCCGGGCATGTTGAGCGCTTCCGGCAGATGGCCTATGAGGAAAACCTGGAGGCCACGCCGGTCGCGGTGGTGACGCAGGAAGAGCGCCTTGTCATGCGCTGGCGGGGGAAGACGATTGTGGATCTTTCCCGCGCGTTCCTGAATACAAACGGCGTGACGCAGCATGCCAGCGCCCTTGTCACCGCTCCGGATGAGCGCGAGCCCTATTTGACGGCTCTCCCGGATTTTGCAAAGGGCAAGCCTGTGCGCGAGGCATGGCTCTCCATGCTCCGCGATCTGAACATCTGCTCGCAGAAGGGGCTTGTGGAGCGGTTTGACGGCACGATCGGCGCGGGAACGATCCTGGCCCCCTACGGCGGAGCCTACCGTGAAAGCCCGAATGAAGCGATGGCCGCGCTGATTCCCGCGGAGGGGGAGACGACCACCGCCACGCTGATGAGCCATGGCTATGATCCGTATTTGAGCACATGGAGCCCGTTTCACGGCGCGGTCTATGCGGTCACGGAATCCCTGGCCAAGATCTGCGCGGCGGGCGGAGATGTCTCCCGCGCGCGGCTGACCTTTCAGGAGTATTTTGAGCGGTTGAACCGAAATCCGAAGAGCTGGGGCAAACCTGCGGCGGCGCTGCTGGGCGGCCTGTCTGCGCAGCTGGGCTTTGAAACGCCCTCGATCGGCGGCAAGGATTCCATGAGCGGCAGCTTTGAGGATCTCCATGTGCCCCCCACGCTGGTGTGCTTTGCGGTGAATGCCGTGGAGGCTGGAAATGTGATTTCCACCGACCTCAAGGGGCCGGGGCATCGCCTGGTGATGCTGCGGCTGCCCGTGGACAGCCGGCTCGTGCCGGAATATGACCGGGCGCGGGCGCTCTATGAAACCCTGCATCAGGCCATTGTGCGGGGGGATGTGCTCAGCGCGCACACCGTGGGCCGCGGCGGCGTGGCGGCGGCTGTCACGATGATGGCGCTGGGCAACCGGGTGGGCGCAAACCTGACCGGTGTGAGAGAAGAGGAGCTCTTCCTGCCCCTGTATGGCTCCATCCTGGCGGAGTTGCGCGAGGGCGCGGATGTGCCGCAGGGCCTGTCCGTGGTGGGGGAGACATGCGGGGATGCGGCGCTGCATGCATGCGGCATGACGCTGCCGCTTGAAGAGGCGCGAAAGGCCTGGCAGGAGCCGCTTGAAGGCGTATTCCCCACCACCGTCGTGGGGGAAGCGGATCAGAGGGATGCGGAGTGGAAAAAAGCGCCCTATCAGCCCTTTGAAAGGCGCAGTTCTCTGCGCCCGGCTGCGCCTGTTGCAGCGCCGCGGGTTTTCATCCCATCCTTCCCGGGCACGAACTGTGAGCTGGACAGCGCCCGCGCTTTCCGCCGTGCGGGCGCGCAGACGGAGGTGTTCGTCTTCCGCAACCTGACGGCCAAGGGCATTGAGGAATCCGTGGACGCCATCGTGCGCGGCATTCGCCGCGCGCAGATCGTGATGCTGCCGGGCGGATTCTCCGCGGGCGACGAGCCGGATGGCTCCGGCAAGTTCATCGCCACGGCTCTGCGCAATCCGCGCATCATGGAGGCGATCATGGAGCTGCTTCAAAAGCGCGACGGCCTGATGCTGGGCATCTGCAACGGCTTCCAGGCGCTCATCAAGCTTGGCCTGGTGCCCTATGGCGAGATCCGTACGCTCAGGCAGAGTGATCCCACCCTGACTTACAACACCCTTGGCCGCCATGCGGCCACCCATGTGCGCACCGTCGTTTCTTCCGTCCTTTCCCCGTGGATGGCGGGGGTGAACGTGGGCGATGTGCATCAGGTCGCCGTTTCCCACGGGGAAGGCCGCTTTGTGTGCGGGAAGGCACAGCTTGAAACGCTCATGGCAAACGGCCAGATTGTTACCCAGTATGCCGGGATGGATGGACGGCCCTCCATGGAAATGCCCTTTAACCCCAACGGTTCCATGGCTGCGGTGGAGGGAATCTGCTCGCCGGATGGCCGCGTGCTGGGCAAAATGGGCCACAGTGAGCGCATCGGCACGCATGTGGCTATCAACATCCCGGGAGAAAAGGATCAGCGGATCTTTGAGTCCGGCGTGCGCTATTTCCTGTAAGGTCACGCCTCCCGGGCCGTCGGCAA
>DVMG01000264.1 GCA_018715105.1 Candidatus Ventricola intestinavium | reverse complement strand
GATATGGAGAGGTGAACCATCGTGAAGGACAACGAGAATCTGGCTGTAGAGGCCGGCGGCATCAGGGCCGGGCACCATGATTCCACCGCCTGCGGGCATTCCCATGGGCAGGACGCTCACGAAAAAAAGGATCATGCGCACGGAAAAGCCTGCGGGTGCGGTCATGATCATGCGCACGGGGAAGCCTGCGGGAGTGGACATGATCATGCGCATGGGGAAGCCTGCGGCTGCGGGCATGACCACGGAAACGATGAGGAAGCCAAAAAGGATGTTCCGCGCCTTGTTGCGGCGCTTGCGCTGTTTGTGGCGGGAATGCTGCTGCCTGTCCCGCCGGTTGTTGGAACCGTGCTTCTGCTCGCCTGCTATCTGGTTTCAGGATATCCGGTGCTGATGTCGGCCGTGCGTTCGCTGGGAACGGGGCATATGTTTGATGAAAACTTTCTGATGGCGATCGCCTCGCTGGCGGCCATGGCCATCGGAGAGATGCGCGAAGGCTGTGCGGTCATGCTTTTTTATCAGGTAGGCGAATGTTTCCAGAGCTTTGCCGTAGGGCGCTCCCGCAGGCAGGTGAAAGCCCTGATGGCGCTCAACCCGGAAGAGGCGTTCGTCCGAAGGAATGGCGCGTTTGTCAGTGTGGATCCGGCGGATGTCGCCGTTGGAGAAGAGATCCGCGTGCGCCCGGGAGAGCGTGTGCCCCTTGACGCGGTGGTGCTCACAGGGGTGTCGGAGATGGATACGTCCGCGCTCACCGGAGAGAGCGTCGCGCGCACGGCCGAGCCGGGGGACAGCGTGCTCAGCGGTTTTGTCGCGCAAAGCGGCGTCATCACGGCGCGGGTTGTCAAGCCGCTGAGTGAATCCTCCGTCAGCCGCATTCTTGCCATGGTGGAGGATGCACAGGAGCGTAAAGCGCCGGCCGAGCGCTTCATCACGGTCTTCGCCCGCGTGTATACGCCGATTGTGGTCGGCCTTGCCGTGGTGCTGGCCCTGGTTCCCTCCATGATTCTGGGGACGTGGCGCGTATGGATCTATCGGGCGCTGACCTTCCTGGTCGCCTCCTGCCCCTGCGCCCTGGTGATTTCCGTGCCGTTGTGTTATTTTGCCGGCATCGGTTCGGCGGCACGCCGCGGCATCCTGGTCAAAGGCGGAGACAGTCTCGACGCGCTGTGCCATGTCAGCCAGTTTGTCTTTGACAAGACGGGCACCCTGACCACAGGCGAATTCAGCGTCGCCCATGTGCATGCCCTGTCCGGGTTTCGCGAAGAGGACGTCCTTGGCCTGATTGCCGCGGCCGAGGCGGACAGCAACCACCCGCTGGCCCTTGCAGCGGTGCGGGAAGCCCAAAAACGGGGAATTGCGCCCGTATCTGCCGCGATGGAACGGGAAATTGCCGGGCGCGGCGTTCAGGCCCGAACCGCCGGAGGAGAAGAGGTTTTCGCCGGAAACATGGCTCTGATGGCGGAGCATGGCATCGCGTTTGAAGATGCGGCATGCGAGAAGGACGCGGCGCGCATTTACGTTTCGCGGGGCGGCAAAGCGGTTGGCTATGTCTGCCTGACAGACATCGTGAAACCGGGAGCAAAGGAAGCGCTTGCATCCCTGAAGGCGCAGGGCATTACCCGGACAGTCATGCTCACGGGAGACCGTGAAGCGCCGGCCAGAGCCGTGGCGCACGATGTGGGGGTGGACACTGTGTATGCACAGCTGCTGCCGGAGGATAAGCTCACGCATCTGGAAAAGATCTGCGGGGAAGGCGGCACCGTGTTTGTCGGCGACGGGATCAACGATGCACCGGCCCTGACCCGCGCGGATGTGGGCATCGCCATGGGTGCTCTGGGCTCTGACGCGGCCATTGAGGCGGCGGATATCGTGCTGATGACCGACGAGATGGACCGCCTGCCCCAGACGCTCGGGGTGGCCAAACGGGTGCGCCAGCTGGCCAGGCAGAACATTGCCATCGCACTGGCCGTGAAGATCGGCGTGCTGGCCCTGGCCGCACTGGGCATGGCCGGCATGTGGGCGGCCGTGTTTGCGGATGTGGGCGTGGCGCTTATCTGCGTGCTCAATGCGATGCGCGCCATGCGTGCCTGAATCAAGCGCCCATGTTGTGAAAAACTTCGTGCATCCGGGAACGGGGGACAGCGCTTGTTCCTCCGGTATAAGGGCTGTTTCCTCAAAGGGATTTCCCGATTTTGAACCAATCTTCTTTCTCTCCCATCCGGGAGAGAAAGCTTTTTTGGCCAGGCGGGATGCGCTTGACAGCGCCCGGCCCGCCATGATAAGCTGATTTTGCCCGGCGTGAAACCGGAGAATATAAAATGCAATCGGAACATACGGACAAAGAAAGGAAGTTGTTTTTATGGATGAAAAGCAGGCGCCGGTTACCCGCAGCGAACATCGCGCCATTGTCTTTAAGATGAACCGCAAGCAGGCGGCCGCTGTTGCGCGCTATATCAAAGAACATGCAGCCTCCCAGGAAACCATCTTCGCCGTGGACGTGGATACGCTGGAGATGATTTTGCAGGCGAAGAATGCCCACGAGGAGGATATTCTCATCCTGGATGGCGAGGAAGATGTGTTTGACGTGGAGGAAGAGGAGATTGAGACAGGCGAAGCGGATTCCTGAGCGCATCGAACGGCATCAGTCAGAAAGGAAAAACGGATGCCGGACGCCGCGGCGGGATTCCGCCTGGAGGAGACTCTTGCTTTTAAAAACAAGAGCATGCAGAAAACCGGGGCACAGCGCCCCGGTTTTCTGTCGTTTCCCGGCATGGACGCATGCCGGGGGCGGGAAAAAGGTCAGTCTTCCTCCTTCAGGTGCATCATGGCCAGGTGAATGATCTCCCTTGGATGGCAGTCCGCTAGGCGGTAGTAAAGCATTTTGCCCTCGCGCCGCACGGTGATCAGCCTTGCCTGCTTGAGGGCCTTGAGCTGGTTGGAGACGGCGCTGGGCGTCATCCCCAATGAATCGGCCAGATCTCCGGCGCACAGCTCGGATGCGTCCAGCGCAAGCAGGATCTTAAGCCGCGTATCGGCGCCGATGAGGCGGAAAAATTCAGCCAGGGAGGCGATGTCTTCTTCGCTCGGCCTCTGGCCGGGTACCTGGCCGCAAAGCGAATCATCCCTGTGGCTTTCCTGCATGGCAATCTCCCCCTTGTGCGCGCAACCCTGCCGGCAAAAACGCGAAGCCCCTCATAAAATCGAAACCAAATTAATGCTAGCGCATTGAGCACGGTTTGTCAAGCGGCCAAATGCGGTGGAAATACGGTATAGACGCCGGAAAATCGGGCCAAAGTAAGGCACACAAGGAGGTTGATCCCAGTGAAAAAGATGAGCATGATTTTCCTGGCCGCGCTCTGCCTGCTATGGCCGATGACGGGCGCGGCGCAGGGCCTGCCGGCCTTTTTGGATGCCGTACAGGAGGGCCTGACCACCGGGCTGGCCGCCGGCACAGCGCAGGCGGTTTCCGCCATGGATCAGGAGCTGACGCTTGACATTGCCGTAGAGAGCGGCAAAATTGAAGAGGGCAAGTCGCAGACGATCACGCTGACAGCCGGAAACCCGCGCCCGGTGGAGACCCATGTGACGATGACCCTGAAACTGCCTGAGCGCCTTGCGCCGGCCCAGGAAACCACATGGGAAGCCGTGCTCCCACCCGCGCAGGCGGATGAGCAGACCGGCGTGCTCACGCCGTCTGTGACCACGTTTACACGTGAAGTGACGCTGACGCCGGGTCAGGAGAGCGAACAGGTTACGCTGGAATGCGAGATGAACATGGGCACGCGCTTTTATCGGGCAAGTGTGCCCCTTGAGCTGTGCGTGGCGGACATCAGCGCCGTGGCCACGGCCACGGGCGCCGAGGATGGACGCATGGCCCCCGGAGAGAGCCTGACCTATGAGGTGGAGATCTGCAATGCCGGAACGGCTCCCAAGGATGTGGAGGTGGAATTCACGCTGCCGGAGGGCATGGAGCTGACCGGCTCTGTGCAGGGCTTCACCCACGTGGGAAAAAAGCTGACCGGCCGGATTCGCGCGGAGGCAGCGGCGCCGGATGAGACGGGCCTTGCAAGCAGCAGCACGGTGATCCGCTTTCCCGTACGCATCGGTGCCGATGTGCTGGAGGGAGATGAGGATGCCACGCGGCTGCTGAGCGGCCAGCTGCGTGTGGACGGTGAGCGGGTGTCGCTGCCCCGCATCCAGGTATGCGGCCCGAAGATCACGGCCCGGCTTCTGCCGGAGGCGGATCAGCTCAAGCAGGGTGAAGAGATGGCTCTGCGCGTGGTGGTCGTCAACGCGGGCCTTGCCGCGGCGGATGTGCAGATCTCCTGCGTGCTCCCCGAAGGGCTTTCCCTCGTGACGCAGAAGGAAGAGCCCACGGAGAAAGAAGAGGAAAACGAACAGGAAGCGCAGAGACAGGAAGCCACGCCCGCTCAGGCTCTGCCCGGCGGCGGAGACGACGGGAGCGCGCTGGATGCCGCCGCTGTGCTGACCCCGGAAGCCGAAGAGGCCATGCAGGCTGTGTCCCTTCAGCAGGACGGCACACTGATTTTTGACATGCACATGGATGCGGCCCAGGAGGAAGACGGCAACGTGATGGTGAACACACGCGTGCTTGACCTGCGCGTGCGTGCCGATGTGCCGCAGGAGAACATCCGCGAAAAGATGCTGGGGGCGACGCTGGCCTGGACCACGGACGGCGGCCAGACGCAGCTGGGGGAAGCGGTTGCCCTGCGCGTGTACAGCCCCATGTTCCTCGGCCTTACGGGCGATGAGTGGAGCGGCATTTTCTGGGCCGGGCTGCTGCTGGTGATCACGGTAGCATGCCTGTATGCGGCCGTTTGTGCGGACAGCCAGAAGGACGATTACGTCTGCGACTGATCGGAGAAAGCCGCCCTTGGAGCAGGCGGACATAAGAAGTATGCAGGCCGTGAGCGGGAAGATCTCCGCTCACGGCCTGCTCGCGTCTTGTATGAAGATGAAATTTATTTTTGACCCGGCATCAGAGCGCATTCCACAGCGCTCAGGCGGGCGGCCGCCTGCTGGCAGAAGGCGCCGCAGTGGCTCAGGCGATCTGCGTCGGGCAGGGCGATGTATTCCTTGATGAGTGTGATCATGCCCTCGGTTTCATCCTGAAGGCGGCCGCGGCGTGTCTGCTCATCGTCTAGGGCGATCCGCAGCATGTCGCAGTGCGCGCTCAATCGGTCAGCCCGGCGCAGCGCTTCGCTGTCCTGGGCCGTCGGACGGGGAGCGCCGTCCGATGCGCCGGTGTGGGAGAAGGCCATGTCCATCAAATGATCCAGAGAGGAGAAAAGCTGCTCCAGCTGAGGATCGCCTGACTGCTTCGCGCGTTTTTTCAGCCCCGCCAGGGTCTGCACGCGCGGCGTTTCCTCTTCATCGGATACATAGGGGCTGACAAAGGCGGTTCCTTCCTCGCTCAGCCGCTGCATGACACGGCGCACCAGCTCGGGCCGCGTGCGGATGGTGGAACGGTATTTGTTTTGATAGCGCAGCATGCGCGTTCGGTCGCCGCCGGCCAGGCTGCGCACACAGGCGCGCACGCTCATGCCCTGAGCGCGCGCGGTGAGCACGCGCTCGATCAGCTGCTCGACTTCCTCCGGGGAAAAGGTTTCAAACGGCAGCGTGCGGGGCTTTCCATTTTCTTCCTGGGCACGCACCTGCGCATAATAAAAATTGCGGATGCTGTTGGGCTTTCGCCCCAACTGCATACCCAGGCGCTCAAAGACGCTGCGCAGGGATTCGCCGCTTTTTTCGGCCTCTTCAATGCTCTGGCGAAGCGCGTCAATCTCCTGCTTCTGCCACCCGCCATGCGGCCCCCGGACCGGCCTGATTGCCTGCACCGGGCGCGGGATGCTTTCAGACATTTCCATGTTGCTTGTCCCTCCTCCATATTGGTTCCCGCGCAGTGCGCAGGGGATGACGGCGTGCCTTCCGGCATCCGTCATGATGACAGGGTGCGCGTTGATGCAGTGTTTTATACGCATCCTGAGTGTGAGAAATGGCAGTATGTGCATCTGCGCCTTGTGCGTGAGGCGTT
>DVMG01000263.1 GCA_018715105.1 Candidatus Ventricola intestinavium | reverse complement strand
AAGCCCAGCTATTCATCGGGCCAACAGAGGCCGGGCGATGGGAGAGACGGACATGGTGATCAAAAGCGACATTTTTTTTACCCCCTTCGGCGCAAAACGGGGCCTGCATATCTGGCTTCCGGACGAATATGAGAACACGGATGAGCGTTATCCGGTGATGTACTGCTTTGATGGGCACAACCTCTTCTTTGACGAAGATGCCACATACGGCAAAAGCTGGGGCTTGCAGGCGTTTCTCCGCCGATGGGAAAAGCCGATGATCGTGGTGGGCATGGAATGCGGCCATGAGGGGCAGGAAAGGCTGGTTGAATACTGCCCGTACCATTACAGCGGGCATTTCTGGGGCGATGTGGCGGGACGGGGCGACGAGACGATGCGCTTTATCGTGCAGACGCTCAAGCCCATGATCGACAGCACATACCGCACCTATCCCTTCCGGGAGGCGACGGGCATCGGCGGCTCCAGCATGGGCGGGCTGATGAGCCTGTACGCTGTCATTCGATACAACCGCTGGTTTTCCAAGGCGGCCTGCCTGTCAAGCGCGATCGGGCCGGGCATGCGTGAGCTTTCGTGGGATGTGCAGGCCGCAGCGCTGAGTCCGGATACGCGCGTTTACCTTTCCTGGGGAACCCGGGAGGCCGGAGGCCCCCACGGCATGGGGGCATGCAGTCGGGAGATCGCGCGGCAGCTTGACGCCCGCGGCGTGAGAACCCGCCTGCGCTGCCTGGAAGGCGGGCGGCACTGTGAGGCGGATTGGGAAAAACTGGTGCCGGAATGGATGGATTATTTGTGGCTTGACCGGTAAGAAACACAGGGCGCACAGGCCGTGAGGAAGACAGGGGGGAGCAGGCATGACAGAAGCTGAGGCCATGGCCACGCTGGTGGCTTCCGGCGTGCCCTATGGACGCAGAGAGGCGGCGCTTCGCGCGGCGGGCAGCGCGCGCACGCTGCTTGATCAGACACAGGCATATGCCGGCCTGCTGGGGGAGCCGGGCCTTGCCGCGCTCAGACGCGCATGCCGGCATGGTGAAGAGCTGCTGGAGAGGCTTTCGCGGGAGGGCGTCCGGCTCATCGTCCGCGGTGGGGAGGGATATCCCGAAAGGCTGGCTTCGATTGCTCAGCCGCCGCATGTGCTCTTTGCGCTGGGAGCAAAGGATCTGTGCGACCGATTCCCCATTGCCGTGGTCGGAACGCGCAGCGCAAGCGCATACGGGCTCAGGCAGACGCGCGCCATCGCGCGGGAGCTGGCCGGGGCGGGGGTGTGCATCATATCCGGCTTGGCCCGGGGGATCGACGCGGCCGGGCATGAGGGAGCACTGGATGCGCAGGGGCGCACCATCGCCGTGCTGGGCGGCGCGCTGGACCGTTTTTATCCGGAGGAAAACAGGGGGCTGATGCACCGCATACTCGCCGCGGGAGGCAGTGTGATATCCGAATATCCGCCGGGAACCCGGCCGACACGATACAGCTTTTTAAGACGCAACCGCATCATTGCGGGGCTGTCGCTGGCGGTGCTGGTGACGGAAGGGCCGCGCCGCAGCGGCGCGCTGCGCACCGCGCAGGATGCGCTGGAGGAAGGGCGCGAGGTTTTTGCCCTGCCGGGCAGTGTGGAGAGCGAAGGTTCCCAGCTGCCGCATATGCTTCTTGCGGAGGGCGCGCATATGGCCACCTGCGCGCGGGATATCCTGAATGCGCTTGTCATAGAGCCTGCGGACGAAGCCGGGCGGCCGCGTGCGCCGGTTCCGGAAAAGGATCCCGCGCCTGGGGCCGGGGATGCGGCGCCCTTTGCAAAGAGAGAACCCGTCCCCAAGGAGGCGCGCGGCCAGCGGCTGGCCGTGCCGGCGAACCTTGGAAAGCGGGAGGAAGCCGTCTGCCGGGCACTGCTTGCCGGTGAGTCCGATTTTGATGCCCTGTGCGAAGCGACGGGCATTGACAGCGGCGAGATGGGCGCTCTTTTGAGCGATATGGAGCTGGACGGGCTGGTGACCGCCGTGTCGGGCCTGGTGTATGCGCCTGGAGAGGCCATGCGCGGGCCGTGAGGAAACGCGGCCCGGAAAAGAGAAAGCGCGTCATGACGGGAATAAAACGACGTAATAAGGAAGAAACTTCTCACGAATTTTGAATTTCGTCCTTGACAGATCCGAAAAGGGCTGGTATCCTTTCTTTCGTTTGCGAGTATTCTGCGGCATGGGCCGCAACCTGGAGGAATCGTTTTGAGCAGTCATAAGCCCGCGTACAAGCTGGTCATCGTGGAGTCGCCCGCCAAGGCGCGCACCATTTCCAAATTTTTGGGCAGGAGCTATAAGGTAGAGGCCTCCAACGGCCATGTGCGGGATTTGCCCAAGTCCCAGCTTGGCGTGGATGTCGAGCATGGCTTTGAGCCGAAATACATCACCATTCGCGGCCGCGGCGAGGTGCTCGAGCGCATCCGTAAAGAGGCCAAGGGCGCTAAATCCATCGTGCTGGCGACGGACCCGGATCGCGAGGGGGAGGCCATTTCCTGGCATCTGGCCACGGTTTTGGGGCTGGATCCGCAGACAGCCTGTCGCGTGGAATTCAATGAGATCACGGAGAAAACGGTCAAGAACGCCATCAAGCAGCCGCGCCCGGTCAACATGCAGCTGGTTGCCGCACAGCAGGCGCGCCGCCTGCTTGACCGTCTGGTGGGCTATAAGATCAGCCCGCTGCTGTGGGTGAAGATCAAAAAAGGGCTTTCCGCCGGGCGCGTGCAATCCGTCGCCACGCGCATGATCGTGGATCGCGAGCAGGAAATCGAACAGTTTGTGCCGGAGGAATACTGGCATGTGGAGGCCGAGCTGAGCGCGCAGGGAACGCCTCTGCACGCGCGTCTTTACGCCCTTGACGGGGAACGCGTGCAGATTGCCAATCAGCAGCAGGCGGAGGAAGCGAAGGCGCGCATTGAGCGCGGGGGTTTTGTGATCCGCAGCGTGAAGCGCGCAGAGCGCCGCAAGCATCCCGCACCGCCGTTTACCACATCCAACCTGCAGCAGGAGGCCAGCCGCAAGCTGGGCTTTACAACCGCCAAGACCATGCAGATCGCCCAACAGCTTTATGAGGGCGTGGACATTGAGGGGCGGGGCACATTGGGCCTCATTTCCTATATCCGCACGGACAGCGTCCGCCTGTCGGAGGAAGCGGTCGCGGACGCGCGGGAGATGATCGCCGCACGCTACGGCGCGCAGTATGTGCCGGAGAAACCCGTTGTCTATAAGGGGCGCAAGAGCGCACAGGATGCGCACGAGGCTATCCGCCCCACCAACATGGAGCTGAGGCCGGAGGAGATCCGTTCTTCGCTCACACGCGATCAGTATAATCTTTACCGCCTTGTCTATCTTCGCTTTGTTGCCTGCCAGATGGCGGATGCCGTTTACGAGACGCAGCAGATTGAGATTGCCTCCGAAACGGGGGCGGCGCTGCGCTCGAGCGCGGAGCGCGTCAAATTTGCGGGATTTACGGCGGTTTATGAAGAAAGCGCCGACGAAGCCCTGCCGCAGGAGCAGCCTGCCGCCGCGCTGCTTCAGGTGACGGAAGGGACGGCGGCCGATGTCACGGGAACGGCAGCCACACAGCACTTTACCCAGGCACCGCCGCGCTACACGGAAGCTTCCCTCGTGCGCGCCCTGGAGGAAAAGGGAATCGGCCGGCCCTCCACATATGCGCCGACCATTTCCACCATCCTGGCGCGCGGCTATGTGACGCGCGAGAAAAAGCAGCTCTTTCCCACGGAACTGGGGATTATGATCACCGACATGATGAAGGAATATTTTTCCGACATCGTGGACATTGCGTTCACCGCCGAGATGGAGGAGCGGCTGGATGAGGTGGAGGAAGGGCGCGTGAATTGGCGCGACGTTGTCGCGGATTTTTACGGCCCCTTTGAAAAGACGCTTGAAAACGCGGAGGCCAAGATCGAAAAGGTCGAAATGAAGGACGAGGTTTCCGACGTTGTATGCGACAAGTGCGGCGCGAAGATGGTTTACAAGCTCGGACGGTACGGCCGGTTCCTGGCCTGCCCGAATTTCCCCGACTGCCGCAACACGAAGGCCATTCAGGTGGAGATCGAGGCGCCCTGCCCTAAATGCGGCGGAAAGCTTTTGCAGAAGATGTCCCGCAAGGGCCGCAAGTTTTACGGATGCGAGCATTATCCGGAGTGCGACTTTGTCTCCTGGGAGATGCCGGTCAAGGAAAAATGCCCCCAATGCGGCAGCTATATGACGCTTTCCCGCAGCAAAAAGGGAGATTTCCATGTGTGCGCTAACGAGGCCTGCCGCACGCGCGTGCCCGTGCAGGACAGCGGCGAAGAGGAAGCCCTCTGAAGGCCCGGAAATCCCTTTTGCAGAGCGCGCTGAAACCGGCAAAAAGCAAAAGAGACAGCAGAAGAAAGAAAAATGCAGAGCGGCTGTGCGCAAAACAGCCCACAGGATCATGGAATGAAGAAAAGAGCAACTGTAATCGGGGCCGGGCTGGCCGGCTGTGAGGCGGCGTGGCAGCTGGCCCGCCGCGGTATCCCTGTGACGCTCGTGGAGATGAAGCCCCACGTCTTTTCGCCCGCGCACCACAGCGCGGGCTTTGCCGAACTGGTGTGCTCCAATTCCCTGCGCAGCGACAGGCTGACCAACGCCGTGGGCCTGCTCAAGGAGGAAATGCGCCAGCTCGGCAGCCTCATTCTGCGCGTGGCGGATGCCACGCGCGTGCCCGCGGGCGGCGCGCTGGCCGTGGACCGCGAGGCGTTTTCAGCGGGCGTGACCCGTGAGATGGAGGCCCATCCTCTCATCGAGATCGTGCGGGAAGAGGCCGTCTTTCTGCCGCAGGAGAATGCGGTGATTGCCACCGGCCCGCTGACCCACGGCGCGTTGGCCGGGCAGATTGCCGCGCTGCCGGGCCTGCAAACGCTTCACTTTTACGATGCCGCGGCCCCCATTGTCTCCGGCGAATCGCTGAATATGGACAAAGTGTTCCGCCAAAGCCGGTATGGACGCGGGGACGATTACCTCAACTGCCCTCTGAACCGGGAAGAATACGAGGCGTTTTACCATGCGCTGCTCACTGCCGAAAAGGCGGAGGTGCACGGGTTTGACGGCACGCAGGTCTTTGAGGGCTGCATGCCCATCGAGGTGATGGCCGCGCGCGGAGAGATGGTGATGGCCTTCGGGCCGATGAAGCCCGTGGGCCTGATCGATCCGCGCACGGGCCGGGAACCCTATGCCGCCGTGCAGCTTCGCGCGGAGAATGCCGCGGGCACCCTGTATAACCTGGTGGGCTTTCAGACCCGGCTCAAGTGGGGCGAACAGCGCCGTGTGTTTTCCATGATTCCGGGGCTTGAAAACGCGGAATTTCTGCGCTATGGCGTCATGCACCGCAACACGTTTCTGCATGCGCCGGGTTTTCTTGACAGCAGCTATCAGATGATCGGGCGGCCCGGGCTGTACTTTGCCGGGCAGATGACCGGCGTGGAAGGCTATGTGGAGAGCGCATCCAGCGGCCTGGTCGCGGGCATTTCGCTGGCGCGGCAGATGCTCGGCCTGCCGCCGGTGGATTTTACGGATCTCACGGCGATCGGATCGCTGGCCCATCATGTGGCGCACGCAACCGGTGATTTTCAGCCGATGAACGCCAATTTCGGGCTGATCGCGCCGCTTGACGCGCATATCCGCAACAAGCAGGAGCGATACGGCGCCATCGCAGCCCGCGCGCTCAATGTGATCGAAGCGCTGCGCAGCAACCCGCTCTGCGAGGATTTTTACGCCGGCTGACTGGGATGAAACCTGTCTGTGAAAAGCGTTTCCGGTGTGGTATAATAAAAGGGCCGCAAAACGGACAGAACGAACGGATTGAACCATATAGGAGGAATGAAGGATGGCATTGAAGGGCACGACCATCTGCGCCGTGGAAAAGGACGGGAAAATTGCCGTCGCCGGAGACGGGCAGGTGACGATGGGCGAAAACACCATCTTCAAATCCACCGCGCACAAAGTGCGCCGCATTTACGGCGGCAAGGTCGTCACCGGCTTTGCCGGCACGGTGTCGGACGCATTTGCACTGTGTGAGCGCTTTGAGGCAAAGCTGGAGCAGTTTTCCGGCAACCTGGAGCGCGCCGCCGTGGAACTGGCGCAGGAATGGCGTGCGGACAAGGCGATGCGCAAGCTGGAGGCCATGCTCATTGTGGCCAGCGGCGATCAGATGATGATCGTTTCCGGCACGGGCGAAGTCATTGTTCCGGATGACGGGGTGGCGGCGGTCGGTTCCGGCGGCAACTATGCCATGGCGGCTGCCCGCGCGCTGCGCGAAAACACCGCTCTTTCCGCGCATGAGATTGCGGAAAAGGCGCTGCACATCGCCGCCGATATCTGTGTATTTACCAACCATCACGTGATTGTGGAGGATGCCTGAGGGCGGCATGCCTCCTTTTTCCCCGCAGGAGATTTTCGTGATGCGATGCTTGCGATGCCCTGCATATCCGACATGGAAGAGGTGACACGAATATGGAGCTGACGCCCAAGCAGATCGTGCGCGAGCTCGACCGCTATATCATCGGCCAGGACGACGCCAAGCGCGCCGTGGCCGTGGCGCTGCGCAACCGCTACCGCCGCGCGCAGCTGCCGGAGGAGATCCGCGATGAGATTGTCCCCAAGAATATCCTGATGATCGGCCCCACGGGCGTGGGCAAGACCGAAATCGCGCGCAGGCTTGCGCGCCTGGTGGACGCTCCCTTTGTCAAGGTGGAGGCCACCAAGTTTACCGAGGTGGGCTACGTCGGGCGGGATGTGGAGAGCATCATCCGCGATCTGGTGGAGGCCAGCGTGCGCATCTGCAAGGAAAAGGCCAGCCAGAAGGTCAAGGCCCGCGCAACCGTGCTGGCCGAGGACAGGATTGTGGACATCATCCTGCATCCGAACCGCAAGCCCGTCAACCCCATCGACGTGCTGCTGGGCAACAAGCCCCGCACGCCGGAACTGCCGGAAGACGAGCGCCAGCGCATTGCCCGGCGCAGCGAGGAGCTGCGCGCTCAGCTCATGCGCGGCGAGCTGGAGGATTATGAAATTGAGGTCGAGGTGGAGGACACGCCCAAGGATGTGGAGATCAACGGCACGAGCGTGAACATCGGCTCGATGATGGGCGACATGCTGCCCAAAAAGACGAAGATGCGCCGCATGAAGGTCTGCGATGCGCGCCGCGTGCTGGTGGCCGAGGAAGAAAG
Organism: Candidatus Ventricola intestinavium; assembly: GCA_018715105.1. GTDB lineage: Bacteria > Bacillota > Clostridia > Christensenellales > Aristaeellaceae > Ventricola > Ventricola intestinavium. The sequence goes on along the minus strand of DVMG01000263.1, from coordinate 12,044 downwards.
CAAGCTCATCGACATGGATGCCGTGACCGACGAGGCCCTGCGCCGCGCGGAGCAGGATGGGATTGTCTTCATCGACGAGATCGACAAAGTGGCCGGCCGCTCGACAAACGGACCGGACGTCAGCCGCGAGGGCGTGCAGAGGGATATCCTCCCCATCGTCGAGGGAAGCACGGTCAACACCAAATATGGCGTGGTGAAGACGGATTACATGCTCTTTATCGCGGCCGGTGCGTTCCATGTATCCAAGGTGACGGATCTGATTCCCGAACTGCAGGGCCGCTTCCCGGTTCGCGTAAACCTCAAACCCCTGACGCGCGAGGATTTCAAGGCCATCCTTTCCAAGACGGATAACGCGCTCACCCGCCAGTATGAGGCGCTTTTGGCGGTTGACCACGTGCACCTGCACTTTGAGGAATCCGCCTTGGATGCGCTGGCACAGGCGGCCCAGGCCGAGAACGAGGCCAAGGAAGACATCGGCGCGCGCAGGCTGCATACGCTGTTTGAAAAGATGCTGGAAGACATCTCCTTCAACGCGGGCGGAGAGATGCCGGATGTCGACGTGACCATCAACGGCGATTACGTTGCCGAACATCTGGGCCAGGATGCAAAAGGGATGGACATGAGGCGCTATATTCTGTAAAATAGAGGGCGGAAGCCGATAAAAGCCGCGAGGAAAAAGAACCGCCGGTCCCCGCAGGCCTCAGGCCGCCGGCCCAAGGGCCCTCTGCCCGGACGGGGAAGGGCGCCAGGCCCGGCGGCGCCTCAAAGGGGCGTGAGGAACGGGAAGAGGGCGATTGGACAGCCATCATCCAAGGGCCGCTGGTTTCAGCAGCCCTTTTTATCTGGGAGAAAAGAGGCGCCGGGCGGCGCGGACGCACGATCCGGAGGAAAATGCCATGCAGGCCATGATCATCACCGCCTATAAGGATTATGACGCTTTGTCGCGCGTGGTGCGCGCGCTGAGCGCCCATGCGTTGTGCTTTGTTCATGTGGATGCGCGCAGCGCCATCACACCCCGGCAGGTTGCTCAGCTGGACGCGATGCCCGGCGTGCGCGCGATCCGCCGCCGCAAGGTCAACTGGGGCAGCATCACCCATCTGCAAGCCCTGCTTGATCTTTGCCGCATGGCGCTTTGCGACCCGCGGGTGTCTTATCTGCACCTGATGAGCGCGCAGGATTTTCCAATTCTGCCGGCGCATGCGTTTATCGCCCGCTTTGAGGGGGAGACGCGCATCTTCATGCAGAGGCTGCGCACGGCGGATGATCCGGAGCTTCGCCCCCGTTACGAGCATTACCACATCATGCACCTGCTCAATTACCGGGACCCGTCCGACCGGGTGCAGAACTGGGTGGGCCGCATTGACCGCTGGCAGGACATGCTGCATGTCCGGAGAAAGATCTCCCTGCCGTATAAGGGGCTTGTCTGGCTGAGCCTGCCGCGCGACGCTGCGCAGCATGCGCTGAGCGACCCGGCGTGCAGGCGCCTGCTCAGAAGGCTCGCGACGACGTATATTCCGGAGGAATTCTTCTTTCAGAATGCCTTTCTTGGCACGGCGTTTGAAAAGCGCATTGTGGATTGCCAGCTTCATTTTTCCATCTGGGACGATCCCCGGCGCGGCCTTCCCGCGATGCTGAATATGGGGGATCTGGAGCGGATCGATGCTTCTGGCTGCGTGTTTGCGCGCAAGATTGATGCGCACACGCCGCTGTTTGATCATCTGCTGGAAAGGTGGGAAAGCGGATGAAACGCCAAACCGGGAGCCCTTCCGGCGCCGCCCCGGTGCATGCCCGGGTGACGCTTCTGGCTCTGGCGGCCGTGATGCTGGCGGCGGGAATGATCACGCAGATTCAGCTCGTGCATGCGGCCGCTCTGCGGGATGCGCTGGATGTGCGCCAGTGCCGCGTGACGGACGGCAAAGAGGAAAAGCTCCTGCCGATTCTGGAAGACGTGTGGATCAAGCCGGAGGGAATGCTGCACATGAGAGGCGCGCTGCTGCGGCTGGACCAGGATGTGGGCGCGGTTAACGTGCGCATGGGGCTGATGCGCGAAGGAACGGTCATCGTGCTCAACACGCAGATGGTTCGCCGGCCGGAGCTTGCCCGGGCCTATGGCTGCGACGATCACTGCGGCGCCTCTGCGCTGGCGCGCACAGCGGATATTCCGGATGGCGAATACGACGTGGTGTTTGTGGACACGGCAGAGGATGAAACACGCCTGATTACGACGGGAATGGAGCTTTGCTTCCCGTTGGAGGAACAGGCCGGGGAAATCCGGCTGGAGGGAGGCGCGGCATGAGAACACGCATCAAGGGCCGGATGCAGGGCGTCGGGGTATTGGCTGCGCTCCTGGTCCTTCAGCTGTGCATGCATTTGAATGCGGATCATCTGCTGCTGGACGACTGGGTGTTTTACGACGCGGCCACGGGCGGCGCTGATGTGCTCGCCTTTCTTATGCAGCGCTGGCGCTCCTGGTCAAGCCGCCTGCTGATCGAAGGGCTGCTGACCCTGACCACCCGGAGTATTTGGCTCTGGCGCGTGTGCGACTGCGCCATGATGGTGCTGCTGGCCTATGCGCTCTGCCGGCTGGCCGCGTGCGAGGAGCGGCCGGAGATGCTGGCGATGGCCGGGCTTCTGGTGACCAGCATTCCCTTCGCCATTCTGCGCAGCACGGGGTGGCAGGCCACCAGCCTCAATTACTATTGGCCGCTCGCCTGCGCGATGGCGGCGATGATTCCACTGGCGGATGCCCTGTGGAAAAGGCCCGCAAGCCGCATGTGGCGTTTTGCCGCCCTCCCCTGTGCGCTGCTGGGGGCCAATCAGGAGCAGACAGCCGCGGCTTTGGTGGGAGCGCACCTGGTGCTGGAGGTGGCGCTCCTGATCCGGGACAGAAAAATCCCGCGCGCTGCTGTGGGCGTGTTTGTTCTTGCGCTTGTGCAGCTGTGCATGCATCTGCTTTGTCCGGGAAATGCTCTGCGCGCGCAGCAGTCCGTCGCTCTGGTCAACCTGCGGGATTATGGGCAGTTTGCGCTTGTGGATAAGCTTTCCATCGGCCTGACCAGCACGACGGCGCTGCTCCTATTCACCTGGTGCCCGATGCTGATTGCCTGCGGGGGATGCGTGCTGGCTTCGGCGGTTGCCCGGCGCCGGCATCCGGCCTATCTGCTGCTGACGGCCCTGCCTCTCTGTTTTGCGCTCTTCGCGGTGTATGTTCCGCAGCTGCTGTCGTCTGTGGACGGTCTGCAGGCGGCTCTGGAGCCGTTTCAGGCATTCGGCACGTATACGCTGATGCTGGGCCCGCAGCATGCAGCGGATCCCCGGTACGCGGGCATGATGTGTGCGATTGTGGCCGTGCTGGGGCTGATGGCGCTCTCCCTCTATCTGTCCATTGGCCACAGGCCGCGGGCGCTCGCCGCCGTTTTTGCGTTCGCATTGGGGTTTGCAGCGCGCATGGCGCTGGCCTTCAGTCCCACAGTGGTGGAAAGCGGGGAGCGCACCATGCTCCCTCTTTATGGAGCGATGATGCTCTGCGCGCTCTTGTGCCTGCGGGACGCGCCCGAGCAAAGCGGGTGGATCAAACCGGTGAACGCGGCCCGTTTTCTCTGCGCGCTGCTGGCCGCGGCAAACCTGGCGGGCAGCTTTGCGCTGGCCGCATGATGAGCGTTGACAACCGCCTGAATCCGCGCTATAATGATTCCGACAATTCATTTTCCCCGCTGAAAAAGAGGAGTACGTCCGCATCGCCAGCAGAGAGGGCCGGCCCAGAGGCTGCAAGGCTGCCCGGGAGGGATGCGCGCGGAATGTCGCTTTGGAGGGGGCAGGTGACAGGCCGCATGCCTCAGCCTGCTCGGGTGCGCCCGTTAGCGCGCAAAGAGGCGTCCGCCCATGGCGGACGTAAAAAAAGGTGGTACCACGCAAGCGCTCTTGCGTCCTTTGGGACGGAGCGCTTGCTTTTTTGAGCTCATTTTGAGACGGATCAGGGGAGGAAAGCCATGAACCTTTCTGTGCAGATGATTCCCGGATTGTGCGCGCTGATGGCGGGCGCGGTGCTCGGGCTTGGCGCCGGCCGACTGTGTCATCGGGAAAAGGATGTCCCGCAGATGAAGCTCCTGGGCGCCGGCCTGGCCGTGATCGGCGCGATCCTGATCTTCCTGCCCTAGCGCAGAAGAGCACGCCGGCCGACACCAGAGGGCCAGATGCACAGCCACACGAATATCAATGCCGCAATGCCAAGTTCAGATGATTTCAGATGGAAGAAAGGGAGAGAATCGAGCATATGGAAACGAACCGGATCAAGGAGATGGACAAGGTCTATAACCCGCAGGCCCTGGAAGACAGCCTGTACCGCGAATGGGAGGAGAGCGGCGCGTTTACGGCGCATCGCGTGGAGGGGAAAAAGCCTTTTACCATCGTCATGCCTCCGCCCAACATCACCGGCCAGCTGCATATGGGGCATGCGATGGACGGCGTGATGCAGGACAGCCTTACCCGTTATCACCGCATGAAAGGCGATCCGACGCTCTGGCTGCCGGGCACCGACCATGCCTCCATCGCCACAGAGGTCAAGATCGTGGAGGCCATGCGCAAAGAGGGCCTGACGAAGGAGGACGTGGGCCGCGAGGGCTTTTTAAAGCGCGCCTGGGCCTGGAAAAACGAATATGGCGGACGCATCGTGCGCCAGACCCGCCGCATGGGCAACAGCTGCGACTGGAGCCGCGAACGCTTCACCATGGATGAAGGATGCTCCCGTGCGGTGACGGAGGTCTTCAACCGCCTGTATGAAAAAGGGCTCATCTATCGTGGAAACCGCATGATCAACTGGTGCCCCTGCTGCAGCACATCCATCTCGGATGCGGAGGTGGAATATGAGCAGCAGAGCGGCCATTTCTGGCATCTGCTTTACCGCGTCAAGGAGACGGGCGAAAAGCTCGAGCTGGCCACAACCCGCCCGGAGACAATGCTGGGTGACACCGCCGTGGCCGTCAACCCCGACGATCCGCGCTATGCGCACCTGCACGGCTGCCACGTGATCCTGCCGCTGACCGGCAGGGAGATCCCCATTGTCTGCGACGAGCATGCGGACATGACCAAGGGGACCGGCGTGGTGAAGATTACCCCTGCGCACGACCCGAACGACTTTGAGGTGGGCCAGCGCCACAGCCTGCCCATTGTGCGCGTGTTCACCTACGATGGGCACATGACCGGCGCAGAGGAAAAGGCGGCGGCGGACGAGCTTTTTGCAAGCGGGAAAGCGGCGGTCAACGAGCCGCGCGTGCTTGACTGCGGCAAGTATGCCGGCATGACGGTGCAGCAGGCGCGCAAGGCCATCGTGGAGGATCTTCAGGCTGAGGGATGCCTCGGAAAGGTGGAGCCGATCACCCATGAGGTGGGCACCTGCTATCGCTGCCACACCACCATTGAGCCGATGGTTTCCAAGCAGTGGTTCGTGAAAATGGCCCCGCTGGCAAAGCCCGCCATGGAATGCGTGAAAAACGGCGAGGTGCGCTTCGTTCCCGACCGGTTTGCGAAAAACTACATGACATGGATGGAAAACATCCGCGATTGGTGCATTTCCCGCCAGCTCTGGTGGGGCCACCGCATCCCTGCCTGGTATTGCCGGGACTGCGGCGAGGTCGTCGTCGCGCGGGAGACGCCCCGGGCCTGCCCCAAGTGCGGCTGCACGCACCTGGATCAGGATGAGGATGTGCTGGATACCTGGTTTTCTTCTGCGCTCTGGCCGTTTTCCACGCTCGGCTGGCCGGATGAAACGCCGGATCTTTCCTACTTTTATCCCACCAGTGTGCTGGTCACGGGGTATGACATCATCTTTTTCTGGGTGGCCAGGATGATCTTCTCCGGAATTGAGCAGATGGGCAGGCCGCCTTTCCATACCGTGCTCATCCATGGCCTGGTGCGCGATGCACAGGGCCGCAAGATGAGCAAATCCCTGGGCAACGGCGTGGATCCGCTGGAGATGATTGACCGTTACGGAGCGGACGCGCTGCGCTTTTCCCTGGTGATGGGCGTCAGCCCCGGAAACGACATGCGCATTTCGACCGACAAGGTTGAGGCCGCGCGCAATTTTGCCAACAAGGTGTGGAATGCCAGCCGCTTCGTGCTCATGAATCTGGACGGCGAGGCGCAGGAAATGGAAGGGCAGGCATTCTCCGCAGCGGATCAGTGGATCCTCACGCGCCTTGACGCGACCATTCGCGAGGTGACGGCCCATTTTGAAGAATACGACCTTGGCCTGGCCGCGCAGAAGATTTATGATTTTGCCTGGAGCGAGTTCTGCGACTGGTATATTGAGCTGGCCAAGGTGAGCCTGAATGGCGAGGGGCGAGCGGCGACCTGCGCCGTGCTGCGCCATGTGCTCCTCTGCCTGCTCAAATTGCTGCATCCCTTCATGCCCTTTATGACCGACGCGGTGTATCGCCATATTCCTGGCACGCAGGGCACCATCATGCTTTCGGCCTGGCCGCAGGCAAACCCGGCGCACGTGTTCCCGGCGCAGGCGCGCCAGATGGAGGGCGTGATGGATGTGATCCGTTCGGTGCGCAATCTGCGCGCGGAGATGAATGTATCCGTTGGCCGCCGTGCGCACCTGATTCTGCGCCCGAAAGAGGGCTGGGAAGCGGCCATGGCGCATGCGGGCGAATATCTGAGGCGGCTGGCCTGGGCCAGCGATGTGCAGCTGATTGCGCAGGGAGAGGAAGCGGCGGGCCGCACGGTATCCGCTGTGAGCGAGGCGGCCGAGGTGTTTATCCCGCTGGGAGATCTGGTGGATGTGGATAAGGAGATCGCACGGCTGACCAAGGAGATGGAAAACGTGCGGCGCGATATCGAGCGCGGCGAGGCCAAGCTTGCCAACACCGGTTTTACCGCAAAAGCGCCCGCGCATCTGGTCCGTCAGGAGGAAGAAAAGCTTGGGATCAACCGGGATAAGCTTGAAAAGCTGAGCGCAAGGCTTGACGGGCTTCAAAACATGTAAGGGCGCCGGCCCTCCTCCGGGCAGGAGGGCCGCCCCGTCTTTTGAAAGGGGAGGCGATCCCGATGACGGAACAGGAAGCGATTGACAGAATCCACAGCGTCTATCCCACGGGCAGAAAAAATGGCGTGGAGAACATGCGCGCGCTGATGGCGCGCCTTGGCAACCCGCAAAACGCGCTCCCCTTGGTCCATGTGGCCGGCACGAACGGGAAGGGCTCCTGCTGCGCGATGATCGAGCGGATGCTGCGCGAAGCCGGATATCAAACCGGTCTGTACACATCGCCTTATATTGAGCGCTACCACGAGCGCATCCGGATCAACGGCCTGCCCATCGCGGGGGATGCGCTTGCCGCTCTGGTGGAGCGTGTATGGCCCGCGGTGGAGGCCTGCAGACGGGACGGCGTGCACATCACCGAATTTGAACTGGGCACGGCGCTTGCCTTTGCATACTTTGAACAGGAGCATGTGGACGTGGCCATCATCGAGGTCGGGCTGGGGGGACGGCTGGATCCCACCAACATCATCCGGCCCGTTGTGAGCGTGATCACCGAGATCGGCATGGATCATATGCAGTATCTGGGTGGCACGATCGAAGAGATTGCGCTTGAAAAGGCCGGTATCATGAAACGGGGTGTGCCTGTGGTCTTCGGACCGCAGGAGAAGGCGGCGCGCGGTGTATTGCTGGCTGCGGCCAGAGGGCTTGACATCCCGGTGATCGACCCGGATGCCGAGAATGTGCGCGAGGACAGTCGCAGCGTCACATTTGATGTGCACCTGGGAGGTGACCGAATCAAAAACCTGCGCGTCTCCCTGTGCGGACGCCACCAGGCGGAAAACGCCTGCGCGGCGCTGGGCGCCGTGCTCGTTCTCCGAAAACGTGGATTCACCGTTTCCCTTTCCGCGATCCGCCGCGGTATGAGCAGCGTGTCCTGGCCGGGGAGGCTTGAATACTTCGGGCATGTGCTGCTGGACGGCGCGCACAACGATCCCGGCGTGCGCGCGCTGTGCGCGTACTGCGATGCCTGGCTTCCAAAGGAGAAAACCGTGCTGGTGTCGGGCATGATGCGGGACAAGGAGACGGATAAAATGTGCCAGCGCCTGGCCGGCCGCGTGCGCTGCGCGGTTCTGACAAAACCGGATCATCCCCGCGCGATGGACGCCGGGGAACTGGCTGCGTCCTTTGCGGCGCAGGGGCTAAAAACATACGTGGAAGAGAAGCCGGCTCGGGCGCTTGAGCGCGCCAGGAGTCTTGCCGGGCCGGAGGGGATTGTACTGGTCGCAGGCTCCCTGTATCTGATCGGGGAGATGCGCACCATTCTGCGCGCGGAAAAGGAGTTTTCCCATGTCATTTGAGCACATCAGCGTCATGCTGCATGAAGCGGTGGACATGCTTGACGTGCGCCCCGGCGGAATCTATGTGGACGGCACGCTGGGCGGAGGCGGGCACAGCGGGGAGATCCTGCGCAGGCTTGGCGGAACGGGCCGGCTTTATGGCATCGACCGGGATCGCGATGCCCTTGAGGCCGCTGCGCAGCGGCTTGGCCATGCGGGCAATTTCACCGCCCTCAAGGGCAATTTTCACGACGTGCGCGCGCTGCTTGCCCAGCAGGGGGTGGATCAGATCGACGGCATGATCGTGGATCTGGGGGTCAGCTCCCATCAGCTGGATACGGCGCAGCGCGGCTTTTCCTATCACGCGGATGCGCCGCTGGACATGCGCATGGATCAGGATCAGGCGCTCACCGCACGGGAGATCGTAAACGGCTGGCCGCGGGAGGAGATCGTGCGGATCCTGCGGGATTACGGGGAGGAAAAGTGGGCCGCGCGCATTGCGGACATGATTCTCGAACACCGGAGCCAACGGCCGCTTGAGACGACCGGCGACCTGGTGGCCTGTGTGGACGCGGCCATTCCCAAGCGGGTGCGCATGCAGGACAGCGGGCACAGCGCCCGCCGCACGTTCCAGGCGATGCGCATCGCGGTTAACGATGAATTGGATCCCCTGCGCCAGGCGCTGGAAGACATGGCCGGCCTGCTTCGGCCCGGGGGGCGGCTGGCGGTTTTGACGTTTCACTCGCTGGAGGACCGCATCGTCAAAAGAACGCTGCGCACGCTGGCCAATCCCTGCACCTGCCCGCCGCGGATTCCCGTGTGCATCTGCGGCAAAAAGCCCGTCGTCCGGGTGCTGGGCGGCGGGATCAGGCCCTCCCAGGAAGAGATTGAGCGCAATCCGCGTGCGCGCAGCGCCATGCTGCGGGGCTGCGAAAAGCTGGAAACATTCTGAGCGGCCGCGGGTATTTCCAGGCGAAAGGCTGTCAGCTTTGCGGCCTGAACCCAAGGCCGATGCTTAGCAAGCGGATTTCCCATCACAAAACGACACAGAGAATGCTTTTGAGGTGCGTATGAGACGGAAGGACAGAGAGATCGACGACGCGCAGGAGATGGACGCCATCCTCTCGCGATGCGATGCGGTGAGCATCGCCTTTGCGGGCCCGCGGCCCTATGTTGTGCCGATGAGCTTTGGGTTTGTCCGTGAAGGCGGCAGGCTGAAGCTGTATATGCACTGCGCGGGCGCCGGGGAAAAGCTGGCAAGGATGGAGGAAAACCCGCATGTCGCCTTTGCCGCCTACCGCTGCGGCCCTCTGGAGGAGGGGGAGACCGCCTGCGCGTATTCGACGGCGTATGAGAGCGTGTGCGGCAGCGGCACGCTTTGCCGTGTGAGCGGCGAGGAGAAGGAAAGAGGCCTGCGCATCCTGATGGAGCACTATGCGCCGGGCCGCAGCTTCAGCTTTCAGCGGCCGCAGCTTGAGGCTGTGACGGTACTCCGGCTTGATGCGCAGGAAGCCAGCGGCAAGCGCCGCAGCCCACGCAGCTGAAGCGCAGAGGACGGACCTTCTGCGAATCCGGCTTTTTCTTTCCCGATTCATAGGACTTTTGCGATGAAATGTTTGAGGACCTGCAGGAGGAAGCGCCATGCCCCGTCTCTATGTTGTCGCCACGCCGATTGGTAACCTTTCGGACATCAGCCCGCGCGCGCTGGATGCTCTGCGAAAAAGCGACCTGATCGCCGCGGAGGACACGCGTGTGACGCGCGCCCTGCTCAACCATTTTGGCATTGATACGCCTTGTATCTCCAACCATCAGCACAACGAGGCGCAGCGCGCCGTGCCGCTGATTGAGCGGATGCTCAAGGAGGATCTGACCGTGTCGGTCGTCACGGATGCAGGCACCCCCTGCATCAGCGATCCGGGAAGCGTGCTTGTCCGGGAGGCGGCCGGCGCGGGGGTGGAAGTGCTGGCTGTGCCCGGCCCCACGGCGATGGCCAGCGCGCTGAGCGTCAGCGGGTTTGACACGCGGGAGTTTGCCTTCTACGGCTTTCTGCCGCGCGCCAAAAAGGATCTGGAGGAAAAACTGATCCGCATGGCCCGCAGCGGCGTGCCTGTGGCGGTGGTGCATGAATCTCCGCACCGGGTGATGGACCTGATGCGGGCCGTGGTGCGTGTTTTGCCGGGGTGCCGTGTGAGCGCGAGCTGTGACCTGACCAAGCTGCATGAAAAGACGGTGCGGGGCACGGCCCAGGAGGTGCTTGACAGCCTGCTTGCCAATGAAAAAGCGGAAAAGGGCGAATATTGCCTGGTGCTCGATCTGCACGATGTGCATCTGGAGGAAGAAAAGGCGCCCGCCGGCGTGAGCCTGGAGGCGCGGCTGTTTGAAGAGATGCTGGCCGGACGGGATCTGCGCACGGCTGGAGAGCGGCTGACAGCGCAGGGGGAAAAGCGCAACGACGTATACCGCGCACGCACGGCCGTGCAGCGGTTTTTACGGGAACTGCTTGACGAAACGGATGAAACGGAGGAATCGCAATGAACCGGACGATTGATCTGCTCATGGCGCGCAAAAGTGTTCGCGTCTATGAAAAAGAACCCATTCCCGAGGCGGATGTGCAGACGATTCTCAATGCGGCTGTGCAGGCGCCCACGGCGGGCAACATGACGCTCTGGACGGCCATCCATGTGACGGACGAGGAAAAAAAGCGGCAGCTGGCCGTGACGTGCGACAATCAGCCCTTTATTGCCACCGCCCCGCTTGTGCTGGTATTCTGTGCGGATTACAAGCGCTGGTTTGATTTGTTTGCCACGCTGGATCTGGGCGAATCCCTGCGCATGCCCGGCGAGGGAGATTTCCTCCTGGCGGCGGTGGACGCGGTGATCGCCGCGCACGCCAGCGTCGTGGCGGCCGATGCGCTTGGCTATGGCTCGTGCTACATTGGGGATATTTTGGAACACTGCGAGGAGCAGCGCAGCATACTCGGCCTGCCGGCCTATGTCAAGCCCGTCTGCATGGTGGTTTACGGCAAACCCACACAGCATCAGCAGGAACGCAAAAAGCCCGAGCGTTTCCCGGTTCAGATGGCGGTGCATGAGAACACATACAGAAGCCTCTCCCCTGAGCAGATGCGCGCAAGCCTGAGCGCGCGCCAGAATAAACAGGGCGAGGAGCTGGAACGCTGGCTGACGGCCTTCTGCAAACGCAAGTGGAACAGCGATTTCAGCCGGGAGATGACGCGCTCTGCCGCCAAGATGATTCAGGAATGGCGGGAAGGGAAATAAGGAGACATGCCCTGCGGTCTGCCCGTGTCCCTTGAAGGCCGCGGGCTGAAAAGCCTGGGAAGGGCTTTGTGAAACCTGGAGGAATTGCGGATGCTGACGAAAGAGGAATTGCCTGCCTGTCCCGTAGCCACCACTGTGCAGCTGATTGGGAGCAAAGGAAGCTGCTGATCATGCGGAATCTGCTCGTCCGCCCATGGCGGTTTAACGAATTGAAAAGGGATCTGCAGGGGATCAGCCAGAATAAAAAACCGGGCGGCCAGGGGAGGCCGCCCGGGGGAAAAGGGGCCGGCAGGGGGTGGCTGCCGGCGCGCAGAAAGGCAAACGGAATCAGATGTTGCGAAGCTGAGCCATGGCCGTGCGATCATCACAGACCATATTGTATTCATAGTGCAGATAACTGCCCACCTCGGAAGAAGCTCTCTGGCCGTCCACCATGGAGAGCACCTT
>DVMG01000262.1 GCA_018715105.1 Candidatus Ventricola intestinavium | reverse complement strand
GAGGAATGTTATGCCAGCAAACCAGGGCGGGTGAGGAAACCCGCCGTTTTTTTGTGTGCGTGGGAGAGCGAAAGAAAACCGATTTGACGCTTTCGCGAAAAAGTTGCCGGAATCTTTTGTACAGAATCGTTGACTTTTTTTGAAATGTTCTATAAAATATGATCAGTAACCCATAGGGTGTGAAATGGGGAGATCTTTTGAAGGCGATTTATATTCCCGTCGGCGCGACAGGGCATATTCTTTCCTCCCTGCCCATGGTGGGAGAACTGGTTGCACACGGGGTGGAAATGATCTACTTTGCCCCGGAAAGCTGCCGGGCGCAGGTGGAGCTCAGCGGCGCTCAATTCTGCTGTGTGCCGGCCGTGGCCGCCAAGGATGCGAGCGTGGAGTGCGATCAGGATTTTGTGGCGGGCCTGCCCCTCGTGTTCCTTAGCGAGGCGGAGGGCGTGATCGACAAGATTCTGCCTGTTGCGCAGGCGTTTGAGCCCGATGTGATCATTGCCGATGAGCTTGCCCTGGCCGGGCGGCTGGTCGCAGCGTATCTGCGCAAGCCGCTTGTGATGGTCTTCACCAGCTTTGCGCCATGCCGGCAGTTTTCCATTTGCCGTTACTGGCCGGCCTATACGGACGATCATCCCGCGCGCGCAAAGGCCAGGCAGATCGCAGAGCGGTTCACCCGCCAATACGGTGTCAGGCATCTGGATATTTATGAAATCTTTGAGGGAAAGGGAGAGCTGAATATCTCCACCCTCATCCGCGATTTTCAGCCCGCCGGAGACAGCTTTGGCGACGATTTCCTCTTTGCCGGCGCGCAGATCGGCCCGCGCGCTCCGGCAGATGCGTGGCAGCCGTCGGGGGACGGCAAGCCGCTGCTTTACACATCCCTGGGATCGCTGTTTAACAACTGGCCGGAGTTTTATTCCATGCTCTTCCCCCTTGTCAGGGAGATGGATATCCACGTGCTCTGTGCGCTGGGCAGGGCGCTCACCGCGCGGGATCTTGGCGACATTCCCGACAACGTAACCCTTGTCTCCTTTGCGCCGCAGCTCGATGTGCTGGCGCATGCGGATTATTTTATCACCCACGCGGGCACGGGCAGCGCCATGGAAGCGCTTTATTACGGCGTGCCCTGTGTCTGCATTCCTCAAATGGATGAACAGATTCTGGCTGCGCGCCAGATGGTGCGCCTGGGCGTGGCCAGCACCAGCATGGTGCGCGCCGAGGTCACAGAGGAAACCCTGCGCGATGCGCTGACCCGGCTGATGCGCGAGCCCCACTATCGCGAGCGCGCGCAGGTTCTTGCCCGGCGGATGCGGGAGACGGGCGGAAGCGCATGCGCCGCGAACGCGATTTTGGATTTCATTCGATCAAGGGCCTGATGAAAACGGCCCGGAAGGTTGAATTTTTAAATTGAACGGATGGCGCAGGGGCCAGCCCCTCGGGCACGAAAGGAGATTGTTCCATGAAGATCCTGTTTGTCACAAGCGAATGCGCACCCTTCAGCAAGTCCGGCGGCCTGGCGGACGTCGCCTTTTCGCTGCCCCCCGCGCTCCGGAAGACGGGCGACGAGATCGCCGTCATCACGCCTCTTTACCAGACAACCCGCGAAAACCATGGCGGGGAAATCACCCATGTGGCGGATTATACGATTGTGCTGGGCGAGCGCAGGCTTGCCTGCGGGCTCCATCGCGGCGAGCTCAACGGGGTAACGGTATGGTTCATTGAAAACGATCATTTCTTCCACCGTCCCCGGCTCTATGGCTATGGCGATGATTCCCTGAGGTTTGCGTTTTTTTGCCGCGCGGTGATCGATCTGCTCGGCGAGCTTGATTTTATGCCCGAAATTCTGCACTGCAACGATTGGGAAACCGCGCTGGCCGTCGTCTATCTGCGCAATGACGCCGTGCTGCGGGACGAGCTCAAATCCGTCAAGACCGTCTACACCATCCACAACATCGCCTATCAGGGCCAGTTCGGCGTGAGCGAGATGAGCAGCACGTTTGCCCTGCCTCAGGGATGGTATGACGGCGGCCTGGGCTATGAATTCCAGGGCCGGCACGACATCAACCTGATGAAGGGCGCCATGCTCATGGCGGACGCTGTTTCCACCGTCTCGCCGACCTATGCGCGCGAGCTGCACTACCCCTACTATGCGCATGGCCTGCAGGGCGTGGTGGACATGGTAGATCACAAGCTTTACGGCATTCTCAACGGCATTGACGAGGAACACTATGATCCTGCGCACGACCCGCTGATTCCCTATCCGTTTACTTCTGACGACCGGTCGGGCAAGGCCCTGTGCAAGCGCGAGATTCAGCGGCTGTTCGGGCTGGCGCAGGAGCCGGAGTGGCCGCTGCTGGCCTCCGTGGCGCGGCTGGTCGAGCAAAAGGGCATTGAGCTCATCCGGCAGATCCTTCCGCGGCTGATGGATATGGGCGTGCAGCTGATCGTCTTTGGCCAGGGCGACCAGCAGTATGTCGATTACTTCAACTGGGCGCGGGAAAACTGGCCGGGCCAGCTGGGCTTTTCAAGCAATTACAACGAGCCGATGGCCAGCAAAATTTTTGCCGGCGCGGATATGTACTTGATGCCCTCGCGCTTTGAGCCGTGCGGCCTTTCCCAGATGATGGCCATGCGCTATGGCACGGTGCCCATTGTGCATGAAACAGGCGGGCTGAAGGATTCCGTGCGCGCGTATAAAGATTTTGATGGGATTGGAGACGGGTTTGCGTTTTCGGATTATCAGGCCAAGGATCTGCTGCTCGCCGTTCAGGAGGCCGTCAAGCTCTACTTCGGCAACGAAGAGATGTTTGACAAGCTGCGCGAGCGCTGCATGAAGAAGGATTTTTCCTGGGATAAGAGCGCCATGCAGTATAACCGCATGTATGAGGACATCTGCGGCGGCGCCGGCGCGGGGGAGCCGCTCTCCTTTGAAGAAGCGTTTGCGCAGATCCGGCACTGCTATCTGGAAAATGACCGCGCCAACAAGGTGCGCCATGCCGATCAGATCCGCGCGAGTTATCACCGGGTGGTGCAGATCACCATCGTCGGCCGCGGCGCAGGCACGTTCCATGTGCGCTTTGAGGAGGGCGCCATGCATGTGGAACCGACATCCGCCCCGGATGCGGAGGCCTACGTCGAGTGCAGTTTTGACAACCTGCTGGCCATGGCGCGCGGGCTGGTGACCACGGATAAGCTGTTCCTCAGCGGCCAGCTTCGCCTGAGCGGCAACCTCTCCAAGGGGTTTGAGATCCGGCGACTGCTTTCGCCGGGGAAATAGACCGGCGGGAAGGAGCGCGGAAAAGCCTGCGGCGAAGGGAAATCCCTGGCCGCGTTCTTCCATTCCCCAATGAATAAAAAGAGAGCGGGAAAATGCCGTTTAAGCATTCTTTCCCGCTCTTTTCCTGGTGGATGGGGGGAAAATCCCTGAACGCGGCAAGGCCGTCGTCAAGAGAAAGGGAAGGATAAAAGCCGGGGCCGGTTTCCAAGCAGGCGGCATTTTACTCGCCGTTTCGCCAAGTGTCCTTGGGCATTCCGGTGATGATGTCGATGAGCGTGATCAGCGGCGCGTCCCTGCGCTTTTTGAGCCAGACGAGACCGATGGGAATGGCCGCCTTCAGCATGAGTGGGCGGCAAACCACGGGCACGTCCAGCGCAAGCGGGCAAGAATAGAATGTAACGCCCTGATGGGGGCGCAAAAACGGAATGGCCTGCGTAAAAGAATCCTTCCAGTCTTCGTGCGGGGAAGGCGTATAGGCGCGCAATTCCGTCCGAATACTTTCCAGGAACGTGGTCTGGCTCGTATACCAATAGAGGTGCTCCCCGGCGAGATCCTGCGGGGTCAAACGTTCAAGCGAGGCGAGCGGATGCTCACGGTGAAGGTATGCAAACACACCGCTGTTGAACAAGGGAGAATTCGATAAATCCTCCCGCTGCAACTCAGGAAGCGTCAGATCGGAAATGAGCAAATCGATCTCTCCGCGCAGCAGCTGCAGCACATGGGCGGGAGGTTTTAAGGCGATGCGCGAATCAAGCGTGATGGGGCGGGGCGCCTGCCGGGCAAGGCGCGCAATTTCAAAGAGGGAATTCTGGTTGGCTTCAATCATGATTTCCGGGCAGCCGAGCACGAGATGGCTGCCGTGGATCGAAAAGCTGTTTGTCTGCCGGCGCAAGTGCTGAAAAAGGGCATGGAGTTGCTGAGCATCCTCGAGGATGGCCTGGCCGGCCGGTGTGATGGCCGTGCGAACCGTGTTTCGTTCAAAGAGCTGAACGCCGAGTTCTTTCTCAAGGGAACGAATCTGATGCGTCACAGCGGGTTGAGAAAGAAAAAGCTGTTTGGATGCGGCGCTGAAGTTGCCGCCGTGTGCAACAGCAAGAAAACACTCGATTTGTCGCTCGTTCATGCGCCCTCCTGTGCAGATCTTCCCGGTTTCAGAGCAAGCTTATAAACATCATTTATTATTCGATGCGATTTTTGAAATTCCTTCCTGCCTGGGAACGTGCTATGATGATTATATTAGCCGGACAATGGCGGGAAAGGAGACATGAGAGATGAAAAAATGGCTGGTTCTTGCGCTGGCATGCATGTGTGTGGGGAGCGCGCTGGCTTGCGCGGAAGAAGTGGACGCGTATACGTCCGCTTCCACGACGAAGGTAACTCTTTCCGGTGAAGAGCTGAGCGCCGCGGGCGCGCTGCTGGCGGCCAATGGCTCGGATCTGGCGACGCTGGCGCAGACCAAAGAGGAGGGGTATACGGCCCCGGATGGAACAAACGCGCAGATTCTGTCTGTAAACCCGGATGGAAGCGTTGGATTATCCACGATTTCCGAGTGGAAGTATGTTCAGGGAGAAGACGGCAAGGATCAGGTGATCGTGGAGCTGACCTATGGGCAGAATGCGCTGAACCTGAGTGAGGAGAACGCCCGCGGCAGCTTGCTGGTGATGCTGGATGGAGTGGGTTATCTGGTGCATCTTGACGTTGTAGAATCCGATGAGCAGGTGTATACGGATGAAGCCTATAACGCAGGGGAGTTTGATGCGCACTATTCGGGCGCCGCAGACCAGCTCAGCTCGTACACGATCACCTGCGATGTGCTTTCCATCGAAACGAGCAATCTTCTGATGTTCTGATTTTTTTTGAAGGGCAAAGGGACAGACGGCGCCGCCGTACGCACATTTTCCATGATAAAGAAAATGCCGCGCATGGCGGCGCTTTTGTTTTTGGAATCTGCTGAAAAACGTTTGGAGAGCGGCCGGTAAGGGCGCTGTTTCCCCTCCGGAAGGGGGGAATGGAGATTCGCCCGAAAGAGAAGGCCCCCTCTTCAGGGAGGGGGCAGGGAAGGCGAGCGCGTTCTGCGCTGCATTCAGCGGAAAGCATCCTCTTGAGAGGAAATGCAGGAGGGGCAGGGCTCCAGAGGAACCGTATCCAGCAGGAGCTGGGCCTGTTCGCCCTCATACCGGCGCATGCCGGGCCGGAATTCGGGCGCCAGCATGTCGCACTGCACCGAGGCGTGATAATACCTTCCGCCGTCCGGATTCACATAGATGACCTGATCCTCCCCGGCGGATGCAGGCATTTCCTGCGCGGGAAGGGCTGGGGTGAGCAGCAGCGCGGCGCAAAGCAGGCCCTGAAGCACAGCGTGGATGAGCAAGGTGTCACCTCCCTCGATTTTCTTCTCCTCATTGGTCCATGGGGTACTTCATGAATGCCTCCATGGATGTGAGAAACTCCCAAAACGGCTGGATGATGAAGGGGCTCAGAAAAATATGGGAGTCGGGAATTCTCCCTTTTCTTTTACTTATATTATATATTATTCGATTTATTTGGTCAATGAAAAAACGTGGTTTATTAAAAATATTATCTTTTTTGCAAAAACAATCATAGAAAGAATGAATCGATCAACAATCCTCCTGCAAATAAAACCATATGGATCCACATGCTCCCTGGCGTTGCGCGGAAAAAAAGCGCACATAAAGCACGCTCGGGCTGCTGACAAAAATGTTCTCTCCCCCGAAGGAGAGAGAACAACAGACCGTTGACAAAACACGTTCTGCCCCGAAGGGGGAGGAGCGATTCCCACAATCCCTGCAAAAGCAACGTCGATCCGGAATGAAAGCGATGCTTATGGCAACAAACGGGTACGCTGAATCGGATTCAGCGTGGGCTGAATGGCAAGGGTCATGTTCTGCGGTTTTGGATCGCCTGCTCATAACAGGCTTCCACGTGCGCGGCAAAGTGCTCCGCACCGAAGGGCTCGGCATAGCCGGCGGCGGATGCCGCGATGCGCCGTCCCTCCTCGCTGAAGGCCCGGAGCAGGCCGGCGAGCATCTCTTCATCGCTGTCCCCCGTGAGGATGCCGCTCACGCCATCCTCGATGACGCCGTTCAGGCAGGGATCGTTGGCGGCGCACACACACAGGCCGGAGGCCATGGCCTCCACATAGGTCAATCCCTGTGTCTCCGTGTGGGAAGCGCTGCAAAACACGTCTCCGATCGCGTAGTAACGGTCGATCTGTTCCCAGGGCTTGGGGCCGGTCAGGATCACGGCGTGGGAAACGCCCAGCTCGTGCGCCATGCCTGCGAGCTCTTCGCGCAGGGGCCCTTCCCCCACGAGCACAAAGCGCACATCCGGACAGGCGGCGAGAAGCCGCGGAAACACGCGCAGAATCTGCTCGATGTTTTTTTCTTTGGCGATGCGGCCGATGTTGAGAAGCACGCGCTCGCCCGGCCGGATGCCGCATTCCCGGCGGGTTTCCTCCCGTTCTTCCCCGCTGTGGCGGCCAGGGGAAAAGCGGGCAATGTCCATGCCGCTGGGGATGATATCGATGGGCGCCTGCACGCCGTACCGGCGCAGCAGATCCAACGTCTTTTCGGTGGGGGTGATCACGCGGTCAAAGCGGTTACACCACCACTGGGAATACTTGCGGGTGATCTTTCGCGCGGCTTCGTCCGCAACGCCGTGCGTGATGTAGTAGGTATAATCCTCCCACACGGTGTGATAGGTGTGAACCACCGCGCACCCGATGCTTTTGGCGATGTGGTGGCCAAAATGCCCCATGACAAATTCGCTGTTGGTGTGCACGACGTCAAAGTCCAGTTTTTCCGCCTCCCAGGTGGTGATGGGGGAGGGAAAGGCGAAGTTGCGGTCTCTGAGCGCGATGAAGGGGGCGGAGGGAATGTAGTGAATGTGTTCGCGCTGGTTCTCCTCCCAGCCCCGGCATTTGGGGGCGAATACGTGCACTTCATGCCCCCGGCGGGTGAGCGCCCGCTCCAGCGTCAGGCAGGAGGTGGCCACCCCGTTGATTTCCGGATAAAATGTGTCTGTAAACAGACCGATTTTCATAGATACGCTCCTTTGGCTCGGCGCAAAAATCGCGCAATTGCGTGTTGCGGTGAGCAGAGGGATCCGCTCTTTCCATGAGGATGCGTTTATTATAGCATAGATGAGCGAATCCGGCCATAGAGCGGAGCCAAAAATAGGGGCCCTGCCCTGGAAAAGAGGCTGTGCGGTTGGGAACAACAGGAGAATATATGAAATCTGTACGCTTTCGCTTGCAAAAAAGACGTATTTGTGGTAGCATCATGATAAAGAAATGGATATCCGCGGCATCATGCCGTTCATCTGTCCGGCCTGTCCTAAAGAGGGAACAGGAACCTCCCAGGATGCGGACAGAGGAGCGCGCAGGCGCCGCGGTCCGTTTGAGTGCGGGGCGGCGTCCGGCTCTGCCCCCGCTGTGAATCCATTGCTCAAGTGCTGAAGGAGAGGAAACCGTTTTGGCAGTAGTCAGGGAAATCACGACGGTGGCCAGCATTGCCATGCCCGTTGAGGAGCGGTGGGAGATCCGCCGCTGCCGTTATGCCCCGCAGGGGGGCGGCCGGGGCCGCCTGTGCATCGCCACCGGCATGCACGGGGACGAAATGCTGGGCCAGCTGATTGTCTACGGCGTGGCCAGGCGCATCATGCACAGTGAAGAGGCGCTGCTCGGCACGGTGGATATCTACCCCATGCTCAACCCCCTGGGCCTGGATACGACGGAGCGCATGGTGCCCGTGAGCACGCGGCTGGATATGAACCGCGTGTTCCCCGGTTCGCCCCAGGGCACGCCGCTTGAAGCCATGTGCTATCAGGTGATGCAGGATATGCTGGGCGCGGATCTGGTGCTGGATATCCACACCAGCACGCAGAACAAAAGCGAGCTGTATGAGGTTCGCATCGGCGCGCAGGAGGCGCCGCGCCTGATCCCCAAAGCGCGCGCGCTGTGCCCGGAGCTCATCTGGGTGTATCCCGACAGCAGCGCATTCCGCGCATCGCTGACGTGCACGCTTTGTGAGGCGGGCACGGATGCCATGATTCTGGAGGCGGACGAACGGCGCCGCCGTCCGCAGGATATTGCCGGAGGGGTGGTGGACGGCATCTTCTGCAAGATGAAGGAGATGGGCCTTTGGAGCGGCCCGGCCAAGGAGCCGCCCGCCGGGGAGATTCCCATCGTTCATTCGCGTGAAAACATATGCCGCGTGACCTGCCAGTGCCCCGGAATCTACGTGCCGGAGGATCGGATCGGCACGCGGGTTGAGCAGGGCGCCGTGCTTGGCGCGGTGATTGATGCGCTCAACGGCGTCATCCGCGAGGAGGTCAGGGCGCCGTTTGGCGGGCTGGTGTTCAGCCAGAGGAGTTATTCCGCCGTCTATCCCGGCACATTGATTGCCCGTATCAGAAAGGAACAGGCATGAAAAAGGACGTATTGTTTACCGTTCCCTCCTATTTCAGGGACGATATGAACATCATGGCCTACCGCTTTGGCAAAGGGGAAAAAAGCTGCGCCGTGGTCGGCGCGCTGCGCGGAGACGAGGTGGAGCAGCTTTATGTCTGCGCGCGGCTGGTGGCGTATCTGCGCGATGTGGAAAAGGATGGGGGCATTCAGCCGGGCAAGAGCGTGATGGTGGTGCCCACGGCGATCGGCGCATCCATGAACGTGGGCTCGCGCCTGTGGGCGCCGGAAAACATGGACATCAACCGCCGTTTTCCCGGCGACATGGAGGGCTCGACGACCGAGCGCATCGCCGGCGCGCTGCTTGAACGGCTGAAGGCATATCGTTACGGCGTGCAGCTCACCAGCTTTTACCAGGCCGGTTCCTTCGTGCCCCACGTGCGCATCATGGACGCGGGCAGGCAAAATCCGGAGATGGGCTGTGAATTTGGCCTGCCCTACGTTTATGTGCGCACGCCGCGCAACTATGACCACACCACGCTCAATTACTGCTGGCAGATGTGCGGCACGCAGGCCTACTCCCTTTACGCCGGCAAGACGAAGGAAATCGATGAAAACGCGGCGGAACAGACGCTGCGCGCCATCATCCGCTTTTTGAACGGGCGCGGCATTATCCGAAGCGAGACGGTGCCCGCCTATCCCTCCAATGTCATCACCAACGAGGATATGCTTTCCGTGCGCTCCACGAGCGCGGGCCTGCTGCGCCGGGTGAAGTTTGCGGGGGCGCATGTGCGGCGGGGAGAGCAGCTTGCCTTTATCATCAACCCCTGCGACGGCTCGGTGCGCGAGGTGCTCAAAACCCCGGTGACGGGCACGCTCTTTTTCATGCAGGACGGCCCGTTTGTCTGCGAGCACAGCCCGGTGTTTCAGGTGCTCTCAAGCCAGCAGCCCTGACGATCTGCGGGCAAAAGGAGATTATGGATGAATACGCAATCTACAAAAGCGGCCCCGGGGCCGGATCCGTCGTTTGAGCGCCGGGATGCGCCCCGGCGCGGCGCGCTCAGGGAGTTCGCCTCTTTTTACCGGCCGCATCTGGGCCTGTTTACGCTGGACATGTTCTGCGCGCTGCTCATCGCGCTGGTGGATATTCTCTTCCCGGTCGTCACGCGCAGGGTGCTTTATGATTACATTCCCAATCAGGCGGTGCGCACCTTCACGCTGGTGATGCTGCTCATGCTGCTGGCTTATGGGGTGCGCCTGGCCGCCCAATGGATTGTGGCCTATCTGGGGCATCTGATGGGCGTATACATCGAGGCGGACATGCGCGCCGCCATCTTTGCGCACATGCAGACGCTTGGATTCAGCTTTTATGACAAAAACCGCACGGGCCTGCTCATGTCCCGCGTGACGACCGATCTGTTTGACATCACGGAGCTGGCGCACCATGGCCCGGAGGATTTGTTTATCTCGATGGTCACGCTGCTGGGCTCGCTGATTGTGCTGTGGAACATTCAAAAGACGCTGGCGCTTGTGCTGATCATCGCCGTGCCGCTGATCGTGGTGTTTGTCGTCCTGCGCAGGCGCCGGATGATGAACGCTTCGCGCGCGGTCAAGCAGCGCACGGCGGGCATCAACGCGGAGATTGAGAGCTCCATCTCCGGCATCCGCGTGGCCAAGGCCTTTGGCAACGAGGGGGAGGAAATCGGCAAATTTACGCGCTGCACGGATCAATATGTTGAGGCCCGCAAAAGCTATTATAAGGTCATGGCCGGCTTTTTTTCCGGCACGGATTTCCTGATGAACCTGATGAGCCTGTCCGTGATCTGTGTGGGCAGCTATCTGATCATGCGCCAGGAGATGGATATCGCCACGCTGATCACGTTTAACATGTATGTGGCCAGTGTGCAAAGCCCCATCCGCAAGCTGACGCAGTTTACCGAGCAGTTTACCCAGGGCATGGCCGGTTTTCAGCGGTTCCGGGCGATCATGCATGAAAAGCCGGATATCGTGGATGCGCCGGACGCCGCCGCCCTTGACCATGTGGACGGAGACATCGAGTTTCGCGATGTGACGTTCACATATGACGAAAGCAAAGACGCCGTGCTCTCGCATGTGAACCTGCACATCCGGCCCGGCGAGATGCTGGCTCTGGTGGGGCCCAGCGGCGGCGGTAAATCCACGCTCTGCCAGCTGATTCCTCGGTTTTATGAGGCCACGGAAGGCTGCGTTATGCTCGACGGCAGGGATGTCCGGTCCATCCGGATTGCCGACCTGCGCGCCAACATCGGCATTGTGCAGCAGGATGTCTTCCTCTTTGCCGGCACCATTCTTGACAACATCCGCTATGGAAAGCCGGACGCCTCCATGGAGGAGGTGGTGCGGGCGGCCAGGCTGGCGGAGATCCACGAGGATATCATGGACATGCCCGATGGATATGACACGCGGGTGGGCGAGCGGGGCGTCCTGCTCTCCGGCGGGCAGAAACAGCGCGTCTCCATTGCGCGCATCTTCCTCAAGAATCCGCGCGTGCTGATTCTGGACGAGGCGACCAGCGCGCTGGACACCGCCACCGAACGTAAAATTCAGGCCGCGTTTGACCGGCTGGCCAGGGGGCGCACCACGCTTGTGATCGCCCACCGGCTTTCCACCATCAAAAATGCGGACGAGATCGTCGTCATCGGCGAGCACAGCATTCTGGAACGCGGCACGCATGCCCAGCTGATTGCAAAGGGCGGCATCTATGCCGAGCTGGCCGCAGGGGCCAGCCTGAGCGGCGAGTAATCCCTGCCGGCCTTGCCGGGGCGGCGGGCAGCGAAACTTTGGCATCATGGCGTGTAAATCCACGCCTTGAGCAAATACATTCCCTGAAAGACGGGAAAAAGGAGTGTGTTCCCATGAACACAAAAAAATGGATGGCCCTGCTGGTGGCTGTGCTGCTGGCCGTGGGCGCAGTTTCTCTGGCAGGCACTGCCAGCGCGCAGGATGAGGTGGAGCTGATCGTTTTTGCGGCTGCCTCCATGACCGAAACCATGACCGAGATCAAGGACATGTACGAGGCCGCCCATCCGGGTATCACCCTCACCTATAATTTTGACTCCTCCGGAACGCTGAAAACGCAGATCCAGGAAGGCGCGGAATGCGATCTGTTCATTTCTGCCGGCCAGAAACAGATGGACCAGATGGACATCACGGCCGATGCCTCCGTCAACACCGAGGGGCTTGACCTGGTGGCCGAAGGCACGCGCATAGACCTGCTTGAAAACAAGGTCACGCTCGTTGTGCCGGAGGATAACAGCAAGAGCATTGACAGCTTTGACACGCTGGCCGCTCTGCTCAAGGACGGCGACGTGCTCATGGCCATGGGCAACAGCGATGTGCCGGTGGGACAGTACACCCAGAACATCCTCGCCTATTATGGCCTTGACGAGCAGGAGCTGGCAAACGCGGGCAAGATCACATACGGCACGAACGTCAAGGAAGTCACCACCCAGGTGGATCAAAGCAGCGTGGACTGCGGCGTCATTTACTGCACGGACGCATTCAGCGCGGGCCTGACGGTGGTGGACAGCGCCACCGCCGAGATGTGCGGCCAAGTCATCTATCCGGCCGCAGTCATGAAGAACAGCCAGCATCCGCAGGAAGCGCAGGCGTTCCTTGACTATCTGACGGGCGAAGAGGCGATGGCCGTGTTTGAAAGCGTCGGTTTCTCGCCGGTCGAGCAGCCGGCCGGAGAATGAACCGGCTATGAACCAGACGGTTTTATAGGGAGGATTCCGCAGAGGGGACGGCTTTGGGCCGCCCCTCTTGCGGGCATAGATTCCTGCTTTTTTTATCATGCCCTTCTGCTTCGGGCAGGCGGATTTCATTCCCCATCCACAGCGCGTCTTTTATCCGCGCGCAGGGAGAGGGATTCGAAATCCGCCAGAATCGACACACGAGGATTGCAACATGGATTGGTATCCGCTTTATAATTCTCTGCGCATTGCGGCCATCAGCAGTGTGCTGGTCTTCTTTACCGGCATCCTGGCGGCGTATTATGCCGCGCGCCTGCCGCGTGCTGTCAAGGGCGTGCTGGATGTGGCGCTCACCCTTCCCATGGTGCTGCCGCCGACCGTCTGCGGCTATTTCCTGCTTCTGCTGTTTGGCGTCAAGCGGCCGCTGGGCATGTTCCTGGCAGAGTTTGGCATCAAGTTTGTGATGACGTGGTATGGCGGTGTGCTGGCCGCAGCGGTGGTCGCATTCCCCCTGATGTACAGGACGGCGCGCGGCGCGTTTGAAAGCTTTGACAAGACGCTGGCTTATGCCGGGCAGACGCTGGGCCTGTCAAACACCTATATTTTCTGGCGTGTGCGCATGCCGGCCTGCCGCCAGGGGATCCTGGCCGGCACGGTGCTGGCCTTTGCGCGCGCGCTGGGGGAATATGGCGCCACCAGCATGCTCATCGGCTATACGCCCGGGCGCACGGCCACCATATCGACCACGGTTTACCAGCTCTGGCGCACCAACGATGAGGCCGGCGCCTTTACCTGGGTGATGATCAACCTGGCCATCAGCACGGCGGTGCTTCTGACCGTCAACATGCTGGAGGACCGGCAGAAAAAGGCGGTGAAGAACCGGTGAGCCTTCAGGTGGATATTCATAAGCAGCTGGGGGACTTTGAGCTGCATGCTTCCTTTGAAACGGACGGAGGCGTCACCGGCCTGCTGGGGGCTTCCGGCTGCGGCAAGAGCATGACGCTCAAATGCATCGCCGGCATTGAGAAGCCGGACAGGGGCCGAATTGTGCTGGACGGCGTGACCCTCTTTGATTCGGAGCGCCGCGTCAATCTGCCGCCCCAGGCGCGCAGGGTGGGCTATCTGTTTCAAAACTATGCGCTCTTTCCCAACATGAGCGTGCGGGCCAATATCCTCTGCGGCCTGCGCGGGGAGCGCGACAGGCATCAACGTGAGCGCGCGCTGGAGGCCATGATCGACATGCTGGCCCTGCGCGGGCTTGAAAACCACCGGCCGTCTCAGCTCTCCGGCGGCCAGGCGCAGCGTGTGGCGCTGGCGCGCATCCTCGTGGGCAGCCCGCGGCTGCTCATGCTGGATGAGCCCTTCTCCGCGCTGGACAGCCACCTGCGCGATCAGCTGCAGCTGCAGCTGCGCGAGCTGCTGTCGGGTTTTGGGCACGATGTGCTGCTGGTCACACACAGTCGGGATGAAGCCTATCACCTGTGCAGCCGCATCGCCGTAATGGAGGCAGGCCGGCTGCTGGCGTTGAAGGACACAAAGGCGCTTTTTGCCGATCCGGGCACGACGAGCGCCGCCCGGCTGACAGGCTGCAAAAACATCGTCCGCGCACGCAAGGAGGGGGCATACGAGGTCTGCGTGCCCGACTGGGGGGTGCGCCTGAAGACGGCGCAGCCTGTTGGCGAGGGGCTGACGGCGGTAGGCATCCGCGCGCACTATTTCAATGCAAAGACGGGGATCAACCGGTATCCGGTCCGCTACGTGAGCGAGATGGAAGAGCCGTTTGAGTGGATCGTTCAGTTCCGCTTTGAAGGGCAGAGCGACGATGCGCCCGCGCTGTGGTGGCGCGTGCCCAAGGACAGGCGTCCCGCCGAGTTCCCACAGGCGTTCGGCGTGGCGCCGGCCAACATCCTTCTGCTGTATGACGGGGATTTTCCGGCGCAGGGACGGCCCGGCGGGGAAACCGAATAAAAGCATGCGATCTTCCCGGCGATTCGATGGAACCTCCCAAGCCAAAGCA
>DVMG01000006.1 GCA_018715105.1 Candidatus Ventricola intestinavium | reverse complement strand
GATGCTGCTTGGCAAGAGCGGCAAGGACAAGCCCCGTCCTGTATATTGATGCTACATCCGCCGGCCTGAAAAGGTCGGCTCTTTTCAGATAGAAAGGAATTGTGAACGCAGTGAAACGAAATCATGTCATGCTGACGCTTGCCCTGGCAGGGATGATGGCGCTTTGCGCAGCGCCCGCGCAGGCGCTGACGCTGCCCATGTTTAAGGAACAGGAAAGCGAGAATGTAACCATCTCCCGGGAGGAATATGAGCGCTTCCTGAAATTCCAGAAGCTGGATATGCTCATGAACATGGCGGATCAGTATTTTTATGAGGATGTCGATGAGGAGGCCATGCTGGAAAGCGCGGCCGTCGGGCTGATGGCGGGACTGGGCGACGTATACAGCATGTATTACACGGCAGAGCAGATGGCGGAATTTAATGAGGAAGCGGAAGGGGAATACCAGGGAATCGGCTGCCAGCTTCTGGCAGATCCCACGGACGGGCTCATCACGGTCACGCGCGTGTTTAAGAACAGCCCTGCCGAAAAGGCCGGAATTCGATCCGGGGACAAGATTGTCTACGTCAACGACGTATACTATACGGCCTACGAAATGAACGACGCGGTGGACGTGATGCGCGGCGAGCCCGGCCAGAGCGTAAAGGTGACGGTGATGCGGGGCATGGAGACCATGGATTTTGACGTGATGCGGGAGGACATCAGCATCAATTATGTCGAATACCAGATCCTGGACGGCAACATCGGCTATGTGATCGTCTATGATTTTCTTGGAAATGCCTGCGAGGGCTTTTCCGAGGCCATGGATGCCTTTCAAGCCGCCGACGTTGCCGGAATGATCATCGACCTGCGCAACAACGGCGGCGGGCTTCTGGATGCGGCCGTGGATATGGCCGACCTGATCCTTCCGGAGGGGGTGGTCGTTTCCATGCGCGATAAATATGACCATGTGATGGAGAAGACGATTGACGCGGATTACTATGACGTGCCCATGGCCGTGCTGGTGAACGGCTACACGGCCAGCGCTTCGGAGATCCTCGCCGGGGCGATCCGCGATAAGGAGGCCGGCACGATCGTGGGCACCCGGACGTTTGGCAAGGGCGTGGTGCAGAGCGTCTTTGAGTTCCCCGACGGCAGCGGCATGAAGATCACGAGCGCTCAGTATTTTACGCCCAACGGAGAGTGCATTCACGAGGTGGGCATTGAGCCGGATGTTCTGGTGGAGCTGGATGAGGATGTGGTGACGCTCTACGGCATCAACAACCTGCCGCATGAACAGGATGCGCAGCTGCAAAAGGCGATTGAGCTGCTCGGCGGGCCGGCCGCAGCGGAGGAGGGCAACGAGGCCGCGTGACGCCGGCATCCTAAACAATACCAAGGAGGTGCGCCGTGCTTCATATTGGATGCCATCTTTCCTGCGCCCGCGGCTATCTGGCCATGGGCAGGCAGGCGCTGTCGATCGGCGCAGACACGTTTCAATTCTTCACCCGAAATCCCCGCGGAGGATCGGTCAAGCCGTTTGACCGGCAAGATGCGCAGGCACTGGCCGCTTTTTTAAGGGAGCACCGTTTTGCCCCCATCCTGGCGCATGCGCCGTATACGCTCAACGCCTGTGCGGCAGAGGAGAGAATCCGTGCCTTTGCCGTCCGCACCCTGCGCGAGGATCTGGAGAGGCTTTCGTTTCTTCCCGGCGCGATGCTCAATTTTCATCCCGGCAGCCACGTTGGGCAGGGCGCGAAGGAGGGAATCCGGCTCATTGCCCGGATGCTGGATGAGGTTTATACGCCGCAGATTCAAACCCCCGTCCTGCTTGAAACCATGGCAGGCAAGGGGAGTGAGGTGGGGCGCAGCTTTGAAGAGCTGCGTGAGATCATCCAGGCCGCACGGGAGGGGGACAGGCTCGGCGTATGCCTGGATACCTGCCATGTGATGGACGGCGGATATGACATCGCCGGCCGCCTGGAGGATGTGCTGGCTGAATTTGACCGCGTACTGGGTCTTTCACGCCTGCGTGCCATCCACCTCAATGACAGCAAAAATCCCCTTGGCAGCCATAAGGACAGGCATGCGCGGATCGGAGAGGGGTATATTGGGCTGGAGGCGTTTGGCCGGATCATCAACCATCCGCAGCTTCGGAACCTTCCGTTTTATCTGGAAACGCCCAATGAAATCGAGGGATATGAGCGGGAGATCGCCCTGCTCAGAGGGCTGTATCGCGAAGAAAGCTGAAGCCGCGCGCGGCGCCGGGGCTCTTGCCCCATCCTGAACCGTCGCGCAAATCCCTGGCTTATCAGGAAGGAAGAAGGAATGCCGCCTGCGCTCCATGGTGGCCGGCTGTTTTGGAAAAGAAAAAAAGAATCTGCCAATCCTGGATCAGATCGGGGCAGATTCTTTTCTTTTGCCTCCGGCGGTCAGAATCGGAGGAAAGGGACTATTCTGCACGCAGGCGTTCCACAACGGAATACCGCTGCGCGGCACGGCAGGTGAAGAAGGGAATGGCCGCCCCCATCAGGGCAAAGAGGGGAACCACGGCCAACACAGGCCAAAGCGTTGGCCGGTATG
>DVMG01000261.1 GCA_018715105.1 Candidatus Ventricola intestinavium | reverse complement strand
CTTTGAAAAGAAATCCCATGAATCTGAATCTTGAACGCAGGCTGCGCCGCTATGCAATTGGCAATCTGATGAAATACATCGTGCTGGGTCAGGGAATCGTGTTTCTTCTGATGTGGATCTGGCCAACGTTGGGGTACCGGCTCTATTCGCTGATCACCCTCACGCGGTCGGGCCTTCTGCGCGGGCAGATCTGGCGGCTGGTCACCTTTGTGTTCGCTCCTCCGAGCAGTTCGCCGCTCTTCATCCTCTTTGCCCTGTATTTTTACTATATGATTGGCCTGGGGCTTGAAAACCGGTGGGGCAAGGTGAAATTTAACCTCTATTACCTGATCGGCATGATCGCGGCGGTTCTCTCCGCGCTGATCACCGGCTATGCCAGCAACACGTTCCTCAACCTTTCCCTGTTTTTCGCCTATGCGGCGATGTATCCGGATGAGGAAGTTCTCCTGTTTATGATTCTGCCGGTCAAGATGAAGTATCTGGCTGCGCTGGACGCGGTGCTGTATCTGTATCAGTTTATTGTCGGCGGCGCTTCCACGCGCGTGACCATCGTGCTTTGTCTGGCCAACGTGTTCCTCTTTCTGGGCGGAGACATCCTCAATACCATCCGCCGGGAATCCCATTATTGGAAAACGCGCAGAAATTTCCGCAAAACCATGCGCAAATAATCGCTTTCCCGCACGCGCGGCGCACGCCATCAAGAAAACGGAAGGCGTTTTTCAGGCTCATAAAAAGGACACGGACGAAAAAAGCCGTGCCCTTTCTTCTTTTGAAGCCTTTTTTCCGAACAAACCGCCTTACGAATCCTGCTCGTCCTTCGCCTTGCCAAGCAGCCGGCGCAGAACCTTCTTCTCCGCATCGCCCATCATGAGCTCATACACGCCGCCGCCGATCATCAGAAACAGACCCGTCATGCCCAGAAGCGGCCAGAAATTGCCCCCTCCCAAGCCGGCAAGCCCCACGCCCAGGAACATCGGCATCACACAGGTGACCAGCAGCGCCATGCCCTTTCCCCGGCGGCGGCGCGCTTTCTGCTCCGTGAGTTCCTGAAGATCGACCAGCTTCCTGCGCAGGCGGTTGCTCAGCGAGAAATGGCCCTTGCGGATCTGATCCTTCTTTTTGGGCTTGACCGCCGTGGTCATGGCGTATATCCCCAGCCCGATCATCCCGAACAGCCCCACCATGCCGAGCATGCCAAACGTATCGCTGAATCCTCCAAACAAATCGGAGAGCGCCATGGCCGCCATCAGCGGCGCCACGCAGGCGGAGCACAGCGCGGTTCCAATGGCCTGATGATGGAAGTATTCGTTGCTCTCCCGGATATACTGCGCCGCTTCCTCCTCCGTCAGCTGCGGCCAGCGGGAGGCCGCGGCCGTGCGGTGCGGTGAGGCCGCCTCATCAAACCCCTGTTCGCGCATGCGGTCCGGGATATCCCGGAATTCATATTCCGTGCGGCGCAGCGCATTCTCGCGGGAAAGCCCCTGCTCACGCAGCGCGTCATACCGGTCGAGCATCTGCGCCAGCAGGCCCACACGATAAAGATCCGCCATCGGCTCACGCTCAAAGGCCATCGCCCGGTTGAGGATAAAGCGCTTGAAGGACAGCTCCACCTCCTCACGCTGAGCGGCATCCTCCCAGGCCGCCGCCCGTTGATAGGATCTGCGATCTCCCTGCATTACGCTCTTCCTCTCCTTGCCAAATCCTTGACCACTTCTCCGGCCAGAATCATCCCCATAACAGGCGGCACAAAGCTCACGCTTCCCGGCGCGTGACGGCCGCCGTCCGTATCCGCGACGGCGCGCAGCGGTTCCTCGCGGGAATAGACCACGCGCAGGCGCGTGATCCCCCGCTTTTTCAGCTGAGCGCGCATCACACGGCAAAGCGGGCAAACGCTCGTGTCATAAAGATCCGCCACTTCAAAACGGGTGGGATCGAGCTTATTTCCGGCGCCCATCGCGCTGATGACCGGCACCCCGGCGGCCTGCGCGCGCACGATCAGCTCTACTTTCGCCCTGACCGTATCGATGGCATCCACCACATAGTCATAGCCAGAAAAATCCACTTCTTCCGCGCATTCGGGCGCGAAAAACATCCTTCGGGCGATCACGCGCGCCCGCGGATTGATATCCAATACCTGCTCCCGGATCACATCCACCTTGGGCCTGCCCAGCGTGGAGGTCATGGCCACGGCCTGGCGGTTTATGTTGCTCAGGGCCACCACATCCCCGTCAAACACGCTGAGGCTTCCCACGCCTGCGCGCGCCAAGGCCTGCACACAGTGGCCTCCCACGCCGCCGGCGCCAAACACCGCCACATGCGCCTGGGCAAGGCGGCGCATCCCCTCCACGCCAAAGATCGGCTCTGCGCGGGAAAAACGCTCATCCATCAGAAATCACAATTGCCCGGCGTGCGCGGGTAGGGAATCACGTCGCGGATGTTTTCCATATCCGTCAGATACATGACCAGCCGCTCAAAGCCCATGCCAAAGCCCGAATGCGTGCATCCGCCGTACCGGCGGAGGTTGACATACCACTCCATCTGCTTTTCGTGGATGCCCAGCTGCGCCATACGCGCGCTGAGGCGGTCGGCACGCGTTTCGCGCTGGCTGCCGCCCATGAGTTCCCCTGAGCCGGGCACGAGCAGATCAACGGCGGCAACCGTCTCCCCGTCGTCGTTCTGATACATGTAAAACGCCTTGATATCCTTCGGCCAGTCATAAATGAACACCGGCGAGCCGAAGTATTCCTCCGTCAGGTATTTTTCATGCTCCTTAAAGAGATCCTCCCCCTGCACGGCCGGATGTTCAAACGCCCTGGGCGCCTTCTGAAGGATGTCAATGGCCTGTGCATGCGTCACCCTGGCCACGGTCGAAGTGGTCAGCGCCTGCAACTTGCTGATCAGGTTGCTCTTGGCATAGCCCTGCAGGAACGTGAGTTCCGGCATCGCCTTGTCAAGCACCTCGCGCACGACCGACTTGAGGAAATCCTCTTCCAAATCCATCAGGCCCTTCAGATCGCAGAAACAGACCTCCGGTTCGATCATCCAGAATTCCGCGGCATGCGTTTTGGTGTTGGAATTCTCCGCGCGGAACGTGGGGCCAAACGTGTATACGCGCTTATAGGCCAGCGCATAGGTTTCCGCCTCCAGCTGACCGGTAACGGCCAGCGCCGTGTTTCTGCCGAAAAAGTCCTCTTCCGCCTTGTAGGGCTTGCCGGGCGGCGTTGTGGTAACGGTGAATGTGTTGCCCGCTCCCTCCGCATCGTTGGCCGTAATCAGCGGTGTGTGCACATAAACGTATCCACGGGACTGAAAGTAGTTGTGAATCGCCTGCGCCGCGATGGAGCGCACGCGGAACACGGCCTGAAACAGGCGCGTGCGCGGACGAAGATAGGCGATATCGCGCAGGAATTCCAGCGTGTGCCGTTTGGGCTGAAGCGGATAATCCTCCGTGCAGTCCCCCTCCAGGCCGATTTCCTGCGCCTGCATTTCCAGCGCGCCGCCGCGGCCCGCCACCAGCTTTCCCGTTGCCGAGATGGCCGCGCCGTTGCGGATCGCCTGCACCCCTGCAAAGTCCTGAACGCTTTCATCATATACAATCTGCATCGGGCTGAGCACGGTTCCATCAAAAAACTCCATAAACCCGATGCTCTTCTGCCTGCGGTGATTGCGCACCCAGCCCTGCACGGTCACGGTTTTCCCTTCAAACGCACGCTCATCCGCCGCGATGTCGCGCAGATCAAGCACTTCCCTGTTTCCCATAATGGCCTCTTTCCGCGGGGCGGCATTTCCCCCGCGCCTCGTTCTTTCTTTACCGCTCTATGATAGCAAAAACGGGCGGAAAACGCAAGAGAGAATCCGCCCTCCGCCGTTTTCGCCCGTTTCACTTTATGGCTGCGCAGGCCGCGCCTGCGCGCACGCGCTCCCCGTCACTTTCGGGCTTCGCGCCTTGCCGCAAGCATCTCGCCATAGGTATACATCGCAAGGCCCACAATCACCGTGATGCCCCCGATCAGAAGCGGCAGCGTCACCTGCTCGCCAAAGAGCACGAGCGCCCAAACGGCCGCGCCGATCGGCTCCCCCAGCAGCGCAAAGGAAACCACATCCGCGCTGACGAATCCCAGCAGATAGGTCATCAGCGCATGACCGCCCAGCGTGCACACCAGCGCCAGCACCAGAATGCCGCCCAGCGACGGGATCGTCACCGCGAATCCTCCGGTGAACGGCGCCATTGCCAGCAGGCACAGCGCCGTGACGCCATACACAAACGTCATGTAGCCGATGGCTGGCAGATCCCGCCGTGCCGCCCGGCCGCAAAGCCAGTGCCCGGCGATGAACATGGCGCCCACAAGCGCCAGGATGTCGCCGACCAGGCTGCCGTGCTCCCCGTTCATGGATAAAAGCCCGATGGCCGCCGCACCGATGACCGCCACCACGGCCCCCGGAATAGCCTCCCGCTTGATCGGCTCATGCAAAAGCACGCCGGAAAGCGCCGCCACAAACAGCGGCTGCGTGCACACCAGGGCCGTGGAGACAAACGTGGAGGCATAGCTCATCGATGTCATCCAGCTTGCATAGTGCATGGCAAGCAGCAGCCCGGCCGCGCAGGCCAGAAGCAGCTGCCGCCTGGGCGCGCGCAGCACGGCCATCAATTCACCGCTGTGCAGAGCGGGGATGAACAAAATCGCGGCGCTGATCAGCATGCGGCCGAACGCCACCATCACCGGCGACGCGCCGCACGCCAGAGACCACTTCACCATCGGGCCGGAAACGCTCACTCCGATTACGGCAAGCGCAACCAGCCATGCCTTGTTTTTCATGGGTATTCTTCTCCTCTTCTTCTGCCTCGGTTCAGCGGGCGCCGGCCCTTCTCCACTTTCTTTCATGCTTCCATTCCATCCATCTCTATCCGTCATCCGCTTTGTCTGTCCGGCGCATCCTGCCGTCCGCTATTTTTTATGGGAGCGGGCAAAAAGCCGCCCTCCGTCTTCCCCGGCCGTTATTCGCCTTTACGCATGTCTCCGGGCCGGCCGGATGATTCTGAACGGCCTGTGCGCAGAAAGGGAGGCTGCCAAGCGTGCATTCCATGGCCTGACAGCCTCCATATACGCTCTCTGTCCTCCGTCTTCTCATCCGGTCCGGCCGCATGCGGCGCCGCTTCGGGGGAAATCCCCATGGGGAGCCGGCTCCCCATTCTTTCCTGAGCGGGCGCTTCTCACGCAAGACCGTCCGTCTGCGGCTCTTCTTCGGACGCTTCCTCCCTGCCGGGATCTGTCTCCGGAGCGTCTGCGCCGGCCGTTTCTTCCGTGCCGTCCGTCATCTCCTGCTCGTCGTCGCGCTCCGTGGCCGTCACGCAGACAATGTGGCTGCCTTCCTCCACCCGCATCACACGAACGCCCTGTGACACCCGACCAATGACCGAGATATCCGACACCGGCATGCGGATAATCGTGCCGTCATCCGTGATGAGCATGATGTCCTCATCCTCATGCACGAGCAGCTGCGCAGCCATCAGGCCGGTTTTTTCCGTCAGGCGCATGGCCATGATGCCCTTGCCCCCGCGGGACTGCACGCGGAACTCGCTGACCTCCGTGCGCTTGCCATATCCCCTCTGCGTGATGGCCAGAACCTGCGCGCCTTCCTCAATCCGCGCCACGGAGATGACCTCATCTCCATCCGCCAGATCCATGGACTTGACGCCCATCGAGTTGCGGCCCATGGCGCGGATGCCGTCTTCCTCAAAGCGGATCGCCTGGCCCATGCGGGTGGCCATCATCAGCTGGCAGGATGCATCGGTCAGTTCCACGCCGATCAGCTCATCCTCTTCCCGCAGCACAATGGCGATCAGGCCGGTCTTGCGCAGGTTGGCAAATTCATCCAGCGCGGTCTTTTTGATCAATCCGCAGCGCGTCGCCATCACAAGGTAGCGTCCGTCCCGCTCCTTGGGCAGCGGGATCATGGCCGTCACCTTTTCTCCGCCGTCCAGCTGGAGCAGGTTGACGATGGCCGTGCCCCGCGCGGTGCGCCCGGCTTCGGGGATCTCATAGCCCTTCAGGCTGTATACACGGCCGCGGTTGGTAAAGAACAGGATGTCGTCGTGCGTGGACGTGACCAGCAGCTTCTCCGCATAGTCCTCCTCGCGGGTGGTCATGCCCATCACGCCCTTGCCGCCCCGGTTCTGGCTGCGGTACGTGGCGCGCGGAATCCGCTTGACATATCCAAAGTGCGTCAGCGTCACAACCACGCTGTCTTCCTGAATCAGGTCTTCGGGGTCAATCTCGCCGTCCATCAGGCTGATCTGCGTGCGGCGCTCATCGGCATACTTGGCCTTGATCGCCAGGATCTCCTCGCGGATGATGGCCATGACCATCTTCTCATCCCCCAGCACGGCGCGCAGGTAAGCGATGGTCTTCTGCAGCTCGGCGTATTCCTCCTGCAGGCGCTCGCGTTCCAGGCCGGTCAGGCGGGCCAGGCGCATATCCAGGATCGCCTGTGCCTGCTTGTCGGAGAGGCCGAAACGCTCCATCAGCTGCACTTTGGCCTCGCCCGTGTTGGCGCTTCCCCGGATGATGCGCACGATCTCATCGATGTTGTCAAGCGCGATGAGCAGGCCTTCCAGAATGTGGGCGCGCGCCTCCGCCTTGTCAAGATCATAGCGCGTGCGCCTGACGATGACTTCCTTCTGGTGCTCCAGATAGTGAAAGATCATCTGGTGGAGCGAGAGAACCTTGGGCACGCCGTCCACCAGCGCCAGCATGATGACGCCAAACGCATCCTGAAGCTGCGTGTGCTTATACAGATAGTTGAGCACCACAGCGGCGTTCACATCTTTCTTAAGCTCGATGACAATGCGCATACCCTCGCGGTCGCTCTCGTCGCGGATATCGCTGATCCCTTCCAGGCGCTTGTCATGCACCAGCTCGGCAATCTTTTCAACCAGCTGGGATTTGTTGACCATGTAGGGAATTTCCGTGACAACGATGCGCTGGCGGCCGTTGGCCATCGGTTCCACGTCGCTCTTGGCGCGGGTGATGATGCGCCCGCGGCCGGTGGAATAGGCGTCGTAAATGCCCTTTCGGCCCAGGATGATGCCGCCGGTGGGAAAGTCCGGGCCTTTGATGCACTCCATCAACTCCTGCGTGGTCACATTCGGGTTGTCGATCATTTTGACCACGCCGTCAATCACTTCCCCCAGGTTGTGCGGGGGGATGTTGGTGGCCATGCCCACGGCGATGCCCGACGAGCCGTTCACCAGCAGGTTGGGGAAGCGGCAGGGCAGGACGTCGGGCTGCATGAGCGTCTCATCGAAGTTCGGGGAAAAATCCACCGTCTCCTTGTCGATGTCCGCCAGCATCTCCTGGCTGATTTTGCTCATGCGCGCCTCGGTGTAACGCATGGCTGCCGCTCCATCGCCGTCGACGGAGCCAAAGTTGCCCTGTCCATCCACCAGCGGATAGCGCGTGGCAAAGTCCTGCGCCAGGCGCACCAGCGCGCCGTATACGGAGAAATCGCCATGCGGGTGATATTTGCCCAGCACGTCACCCACAATGCGGGCGCACTTGCGGTGCGGCTTGTCCGGCGTGACGCCCAGCTCGTGCATCGCATAGAGAATGCGCCGGTGCACGGGCTTGAGGCCGTCGCGCACATCAGGCAGGGCGCGGGTGATAATGACCGCCATCGCATACGAGATGAACGATTTCTTCATCTCGTGTTCCAGGTCAATGGGATGCAGCCGCTCAATATCGGTGAGGTTTCCAGGCAGGTTATCCTTAAAATCCAAATGTGCGGCCCCCTTTCTCAGATGTCAAGATCCAGCACCAGCTTGCTGTTCTGCTCGATGAATTCACGGCGCGGCTCGACCTTCTCTCCCATCAGCAGGGACATGATCTCATCCGCGGCGATGGCGTCTTCCACGCTCACGCGCAGCATGGTGCGCTGTTTGGGGTCCATGGTCGTGTTCCACAGCTGCTCGGCGCTCATCTCGCCCAGGCCCTTATAGCGCTGAACATCGGGTTTTTTGTCCCGCCCAATCTCGTTCATGACGCGGTCGAGCTCTTCATCGTCGTAGCAGTAGCGCTCCTGCTTCTGATAGGTCACTTTGTACAGGGGCGGGCGCGCCGCATACACATGCCCCTGTTCAATCAGCGGACGCATGTAGCGGTAAAAGAACGTCAGCATCAGGATGCGGATATGGCTGCCGTCCACGTCCGCGTCAGTCATGCACACAATGCGGTCATAGCGCAGCTTGCTAATGTCAAAATCCTCGCCCACGCCGCATCCAAACGCGGTGATCATCGCCTTGATCTCCTCATTGGCGAGCACACGGTCAAGCCGTGTCTTCTCGACGTTGAGGATCTTGCCGCGCAAAGGCAGGATCGCCTGGAAGTGGCGGTCGCGTCCCATCTTGGCGCTGCCGCCGGCGGAGTCGCCTTCCACCAGGAAGATCTCGCATTTTTTGGGATCGCGCTCGGAGCAGTCCGCCAGTTTTCCGGGCAGGCTGGCGCTTTCAAGCACGGTTTTGCGGCGTGTCAGATCCCGCGCCTTGCGCGCGGCTTCCCGCGCGCGGGAAGCCGCCAGGCAGCGCTCCAGGATGAGTTTGGCGGTCTGCGGGTTTTCCTCCAGATAGTCGGCAAGCTGCTGGCCCACCAGCGAGTTGACGATGGTGCGCACCTCGCTGTTGCCCAGCTTGCTCTTGGTCTGGCTTTCAAACTGCGGGTCTTCCAGCTTCACCGAGACGATGGCGGCCATGCCCTCGCGGGTATCCTCGCCGGACAGGTTGGCGTCCGATGCTTTGAGGATGTTGTGCTTGCGGCCATAATCGTTGATCACGCGCGTGATGGCCATGCAAAAGCCCGCCATGTGCGTGCCGCCGTCCGGCGTATGGATATTGTTGACAAACGTAAAGATATTTTCGGAATACGAGTCGTTATACTGCAGGGCCACCTCCACGCTTGTTGTGCCGACCATGCCGCTGATGGAAATGGGCTCCGGAAAGAGCACATCCTTCTTCTTGTTGATGTATTTGACGAACTCGCTGATACCGCCCTCATAGTGGAACACGCGCTCCACCGGCTCATCGGGCCGCTCGTCGGTGAAGACAATGCGGATGCCTCGATTGAGAAACGCCATCTCCCGAAAACGCGTTTTCAGCACATCAAACTGAAAGTCGCCGGTTTCAAAGATGCCGTCGCCGTCTTCCCCCTTGACGTCCGGCCAGAAGCGGATGGTTGTGCCCGTGCGCGTGGTCGTCCCCACGACCTTGAGGTCATAGAGCACCTTGCCCCGCTCATATTCCTGCTGATAGATTTTTCCATCCTGATAGACGTTGACCTGCATGTGGCGCGAAAGCGCGTTGACCACCGAGGCGCCCACGCCATGCAGGCCGCCGGAAACCTTGTAGCCTCCGCCGCCAAACTTTCCACCGGCATGCAAAATCGTCAGGCAGACCTCCACAGCCGGCCTTCCGATCTTGGGATGGATGCCCACCGGGAATCCCCGTCCATCGTCCACCACGCTGCAGGAGCCGTCCTTATGCAGGGTGATGAGAATCTCATGGCAGAATCCCGCCAGCGCCTCATCCACGGCATTGTCCACAATCTCATAGACCAGATGGTGCAGGCCGCGCTCATCCGTCGAGCCGATATACATGCCCGGCCTTTTGCGCACCGCTTCCAGCCCTTCAAGCACCTGAATCTGGTTTTCATCATAAGCGGCACCCGGCCTGTCCACATGGGTGCCGCTGATTTCCGGATTATTGTGAAGCTGATTGTCCATTTGATCTCCTCATCTTTCCTGGCCCTTTTCTTTCCCGCCTCATCCGTCCGGCTGCCCGGCCTCTCTGCCGGGCGGGCCCTCCTCCCGTTCGCGCAGCGGCGCGGCAGAAGGATAAGCGCGCTCATGCGCGCGCTGTGCCAGCGTCACCGCCGAGATGGGCGACAGATACACGCGCGCGTTTTCCGCCACGCCGCCTGCCTTCCTTGCCCCGGCGCAGATCACCGCGCTCTTGGCCGCGATCCCCTGCCGGGCGAGCACGCGGTTCTGGCGGCGGATCTCCGTGAGCATCGCGCCGGTGACGGCGCTGTAGCTCTGCGTCAAATCAATGATGGCGATGATATCCGCGCTGTGCACGCTGACATCGTCGCCCAGATGCAGAATCATAGCCCCTCCATCCCTGTGCCGCCATGGTGGATGCAGCGATCCCGGCACACATTTTCTTACTATTATAGTATATCAAATTTCGCAGTTTTTTTCAAACCTTGACACGCGCATTTCGTCCGGTTTCAGGGCAAAAAAACACACAAAAAAAAGCGCCTGTTTTAAGCGCTTTTTCCGCCTTCGCCGCCCCTTTCCGCCCCGGTTTTTCCCCGCCCGGGCAGGTGTGTGCGGCGCCGCCCCGCCGTCCGCGGCACGGCCTCAGTAGCTCAGCCAATCAAAAAGGCCTCCTGAGGAATAGGAATCCTCCTCCCAGCCGGGCGTCACATCCTCAAGCGCCGCGCCTTCATGGCGGGCGAGAATCCAGTCAACCGCCTCGTCATAATAGAGCACATCGTCAATCAGCCCCATCTCCTTCGCCTGGCTGGCGGTCAGCACCCTGCCGTCAAGAAACGGCTCCATCTGCTCTTGCGTCAGGCCGCGGCTTGCGGCGATGGCCTCCTTAAAGTAGCCAAAGCTCTCCGCCACGATTGCCTCTTCAATGGCAAGCTGTTCGCCGGTCATTTCGGGATAACCGCTGACCTTGTTTTCGCCAGAGGCAATGTAGATGTGCTCAATGCCCAGCTTTTCATACAGCCCTGCCTCGCTGTAAGATTCCGTATACACGCCGATGCTGCCGGTTACCGTCATCCGAGCGGCCAGGACGGTATCTGCCGCCATGGCGGCCAGCACCCCCGCTGAGCAGCACTGCTGCGCCATGTAGGCGTAAACAGGCCTGCCCGTCTTCTCCTTATACGTCAGCAGGGCGTGGTAAAGCTCATCGGCCTCGTAAATGCCGCCCCCCGGCGTGTTGAGCACGAGCAGCAGCGCCACGTTTTCCTCCTCCGCCGCCAGCGCCTCAATGGCCTCCAGCGTTCCCACATGATCATACCAGTAGTCGCTCGCGCTGATCTCTCCCTCAAGGGTCAGCAGGGCCACCGTGCCCCCCTCTTCCTCCTGGGAAGGCGTATTGCCGGAGAGCACGCTCTCCAGCCAGTTTCCCTCTGCCCGTGCTCCGGCGCATAAAAGCAGGGTCATCATCGCGGCCAGGACGGCCAGAATCCGTCTCTTCTTCATGCATCCTTTCCCTCCTTCCTTTTTTCGGCTTTTCCGCCGGTTTCATCCGCGCTTGATCCGTTCATATTCAGGACGTATTCAGGACGTGACGAACCCGCTTTTACGCTTTTACCAGGCCGGCGGCGTATACAGGCACACCTGACCACACGCCAGCGTCCTGGGCATGTCAATCAGCCGCTGATTGCGGCTGCCCCGATAGAGCAGATCCAGGGAACGCTCGTGCGAAAGATACGGGCCATCCACCAGCACATCGATCCATTGGAGCAGGCGCATGCGTTCCGGCTTCGCCTCTTTGATCAGTTCCTCCAGCGTGTATCCCGTATAGCACCAGACGTTCATCCCTCTTTCCCGCGCGGCCTGCGCGATTTCGCAAAGCGCTTCCGCCTGCATCATCGGCTCCCCGCCGGAGAGCGTCACGCCGCGCACAAGCGGATTCAACCCCATCTGAGCGATGATCTCCTGCGTGTCCGCTTCATATCCGCCGTCAAAGCGGTGTGTCTGCGGATTGTGGCAGCCAGGGCACCCGTGCGGGCAGCCCTGTGTGAAAACCGCCAGCCGGTAGCCGGGGCCGTCCACGATGGATTCCGGCTCCACGCCCGCCAGCCGAATCTTCATCCGTTTTCCCTCCTCGTTCAGCAGCCCCGCGTGTCAGACGCTGTGGTGCGTGCGGTCGTGTTCCTCCGCACGCTTGCTGTCGTTCCACCGGTCCATGGTGCCAACCAGATAGCCCGTGATGCGGCGGATGCGCTCAAAGTGCACCTCTTCCTC
Source organism: Candidatus Ventricola intestinavium (assembly GCA_018715105.1). Lineage (GTDB taxonomy): Bacteria > Bacillota > Clostridia > Christensenellales > Aristaeellaceae > Ventricola > Ventricola intestinavium. Next base: position 3,001 of record DVMG01000261.1, on the reverse strand, counting down.
CTGCCGTCCGCATTGGGGGCAGCAGTCCCCGATAATGCCGTTGTAGCCGCACACGGGATCCCGGTCCACCGGATGGTTGATGGAGCCATAGCCGATGCCCGCGTCGTGCATCGCCCGCACGACGGCTTCAAAGGCATCCAGGTTCTGCGTCGGATCGCCGTCCATCTCGATATAGGAGATATGGCCGGCGTTGGTCAGGGCATGATAGGGCGCTTCAATGCGGATCTTGTCAAACGCCTTGATCGGGTAATAAACGGGCACGTGGAAGCTGTTGGTGTAATACTCGCGGTCGGTGATGCCGGGGATGGATCCATAGCGCTCCCGGTCGATTTTGACAAAACGCCCGGACAATCCCTCCGCCGGCGTCGCCAGCAGCGTGTAATTCATCTTCTTTTCCTCGGAGCGCCTGTCCGTGCGGCTGCGCATGCGGCCGATGATTTCAAGCCCCAGCTTCTGCGCGCGCTCGCTCTGCCCGTGATGCTCGCCAATGAGCGCCACAAGCGTCTCCGCCAGGCCGATAAAGCCCACCGACAGGGTGCCGTGTTTGAGCACATCGCGCACCTCGTCATCCCAGGAAAGCTTTTCACTGTCCAGCCATACTCCTTCGCCCATCAGGAAAGGATAATTGCGAACCTTTTTGGCCGCCTGGATTTCAAACCGCTCGTCAAGCTGCTCAAAGACCAGATCCATCCGCTCATCGAGCATCTCAAAAAAACGATCGATGTCTCCCTTGGCTTCGATGGCAATGCGCGGCAGGTTGATGGATGTAAAGGACAGGTTGCCGCGCCTGTTGCATACCTGGCGCGTGGGATCGTACACATTGCCGATCACGCGGGTGCGGCATCCCATGTAGGCAATTTCCGTCTCGTGCCGGCCGGGAATATAGTACTGCAGATTGAACGGCGCATCCACAAAGGAAAAATTCGGGAACAGGCGCTTGGCGCTTACCCGGATCGCCAGGCGGAACAGATCGTAATTCGGATCTCCGGGGTTATAGCTGATTCCTTCCTTGACGCGGAAAATCTGGATCGGGAAAATCGGCGTTTCTCCGCGTCCCAGCCCGCTTTCCGTGGCCAGCAGAAGGTTGCGCATGACCATGCGCCCCTCCGGCGACGTATCCATGCCATAGTTGATCGAGGAAAACGGCGTCTGCGCGCCTGCGCGGGAATGCATGGTATTCAGGTTGTGGATAAACGCTTCCATCGCCTGATAGGTGCGCCGCTCGGTCTCCCGGTAGCCGCGCTCCGTGGCATAGTGGAGGATGCGCTCACAGGTGGCCTCGTCCGTCATGGCGAGCAGGCGTGCGCGCAGCGCATCGTCAAACGCCTTGTTCGGCCGGAGCGTAGGCCGCGCGTCCGTCTGCTCGCGGATCTGGCGGAGGAGGGCCTTCGCCTCTTCGTCCGCGGCGCCGTGCCCCAGCAACAGCTCAAGCCCCGCTCCCAGCGCGCGGCGGTATTCCTTGATATAGGTCTTGGCCACGCCCGGCGCCATGTCATAATCAAAGCTGGCGATGGCCTGGCCGCCGTGCTGGTCGTTCTGGTTAGACTGGATGGCGATGCAGGCCAGCGCGGAATAGCTTCCAATGTCCTGCGGCTCCCTGAGCACGCCATGGCCGGTTGAAAAGCCGCCGGAAAACAGCTGCGTCAGGTCAATCTGCGTGCAGGTGGTCGTCAGCGTCAGAAAATCCAGGTCATGGATGTGGATGTCGCCCTCGCGGTGCGCCTTGGCGTGCTTGGGGTTCAGAACATACAGATCATAAAACTGTTTGGCGCTCTCCGAACCGTATTTGAGCATGGTACCCATCGCCGTGTCGCCGTCGATGTTGGCATTTTCACGCTTGACATCGGATTCGGCGGCATCCTTGAACGTGATATCCTCAAGGATATGCATCAGGCGCGTCTTGGCTTCCCGCGTGCGGCTGCGCTCCGCGCGGTAGAGGATATAGGCCTTGGCCGTCTTGGCATATCCTTCGTTGATCAGCACCTGCTCCACCTGATCCTGCACGGACTCCACGGTCGGCACGTCCGCCTCTTCCTGCGCATTGATCTCACGAGTCACGATCTGCGCGAGCCGGCGCGCCTCCTCACGGCCTTTTCCGCTGCCCACCGCTTTAAATGCGCTCAAAATCGCATCCGCGATTTTCTCCTGATCAAAGGGCACCTGGCGCCCATCCCGCTTTTTGATATACTCCGGCATTGTTGCTGTTCCCCCATCCGACTGCATTTGCGCTTTTTGTGCATAGAAAAACCTACATCACTATATCTTGTGTAGGCAAGTAAGCATATGATACAACATATGGAAAACCCTGTCAAGATGTGCCTTTCCGGTGCCGGCGCGCAAAAAACAAGGCGGCACAATGGGCGCCGCCCCGAAATACGCATAAATTTTTTTATTTTCACATGGCCGCCGCACGGGCGGCTCCTAACGTCCTTAGAGCGGTCACCGGAAGATCTGCTGCGTGCTCTGCGGGGTTTCCTCTTCCTCATAGCCTTCCGGCGCCTCGCCGGAAAGCATGTCAAGGAGCATGCCCACGACCCCTGCGGCCGTGTCCTGGTTACCGCTGAAAGCCATGATGCAGAGCATACCGCCGGCCGGATCACATCCGTAATCAAGCAGCCCATAGAGCGAATCCGTCGGGATGGCGTAAAGCCCCGTCTCTCCCGCCTCGCTGCGATACATGCCCGCTTCCAGCTCCACACCCGATGCGTCTATCACACCGTTTTCCAGGTACGGTGTCAGCTCGACAAACGCGCTGTCCGCGCCATCGGCCGTAAGCTTTTCCACCTCGCTTCTGGGCAGCAGGCACACATCGCCCTGCTGTGCGGCTATATAGGTGGAAAACTGCATGGGCGCATAGATATCGCCGCTTGTCAGGTCGATGTTGAGCACGGTCAGATCTTCCTGCTGCGGGTAGCGCTCCACAAGGACGGGCCATAATTCTTCCCTGAGCAGTTCGGTGTTCGCATAGCCGTTGCACATATACAGTTCAATCTTCTTATCC
>DVMG01000260.1 GCA_018715105.1 Candidatus Ventricola intestinavium | reverse complement strand
CCCCAACAGGAGGAGGAGGCGGGTCAGGCAGCCCGTCAGGCACCCTTTGCGCCGCTTGCGCACACGCGAACGCGCGTCATGTCTGCTCATTCCCCATCTCCTTCAGGGCGTCCGCAAGGCGCCTGGCGTCCTCAGGCGTGGTCGCCCAGCTGGTCACCAGGCGGATGGCGCAGCGGCCATCCGGCAAATCCGCCCAGTGTTCAAAGGCAAACGCACGGGCAAGCGCCTCTTCCTGGGCGCGTGTAAGGATGGGAAACACCTGGTTGGTCTGCGTTTTCTGGTAAAAAGCGATGCCGCCGCTTTCCATCCCTTCACGCAGGATGTCCGCCATCTCGTTGGCATGGCGCGCCCATGCAAAATAATCGTCATGCTCAAAAGCCGCCAGGAACATCACGCCGCACAGCCGCCCCTTGGCCATCATCCCGCCCCCATGTTTGATCATGTGGCGGAAACCCGGCTGCAGGGCGGGGTTGACGATGACAAGCGCCTCGCCAAAGAGCAGGCCGTTTTTCGTGCCGCCGATGTAGAAGCAGTCTGCCAGCGCCGCCAGATCCCTGAGCGTCATATCGCATCCGCGGCTGACCAGCGCGCTGCCCAGCCGGGCCCCATCCACAAACAGCAGCAGGCCGCAGGCGTCGCAGACCTCGCGCAGCGCCTTCAGCTCCGAGAGGGAATACACCGTGCCGACCTCCGTGGCCTGAGAGATGTAAAGCAGGCGGGGCTTGACCACATGCTCATCCGCATGCGCTGCGCAGACCGCACGCACCCCCTCCGGGGTCACTTTTCCCTCTCTGGCCTCACAGGGGAGGATCTTATGCCCCATGCCCTCCAGCGCGCCCGTCTCGTGGGTGTTGATGTGGCCGCCCGGCGCGCATATCGCCGCCTCAAACGGCCGCATGAACGCGGACAGGGCGATGATGTTGGCCGATGTGCCGCCCGTCATCATGTGCACGTGGGCCTGCTTCTGGCCGCACCGCTCGCGAATCAGCTCCTGCGCACGCAGGCTATATGCATCCAGGCCATAGCCGCACGTATGCTCCATGTTGGTCTGCATGAGCCGCTGCATCACAAGCGGATGCGCGCCCTCGCCATAGTCGTTCATGAAAAAAGCCTTTGTCGGTTCCATCGGTCTCATCCTCCGTTCGTCTCTTAGCCTGTTCCCCGGCCGCGCCATCCATGCGTGCCGGTTTCCGGCCGCCGTGCTTTTCCGGTCCTCCTATTTTCCTGCATCGGGCCGCACGTTTTCATCGGGCAGCGTGCCGATGTAGAGCGTCTCATCAATGGTGATTTCGCGCACATCGCTCAAATCCAGCTCCCGCACATCCACCTCTGCCAGCATCGGCGTCATTTGTGCCAGATGGACGGCCAGTTCGCTGCTCACCGGCATGGTATACGTGATCGTCCTTTGCTCCAGCATGCGCATATGCCGGCGGGCATAGCGCCCAACTCTGTCTTCGTCATCCTGTTCGCTGCGGATTCTTCCCCGCGCCGCACGCCGCAGCTGGACAAGATATCCGCTGCGGGGCGCAATCTTGAAAAGCACGCCGCCCGGTTTTAAAACCCGCTTAAACTGCGCATAATTCGCGGGCGTAAAAATATCAAGCACCGCGTCGCAGCATCCGTCCGCCAGGGGAATCGCCGCCAGGTCTCCAACGGCAAAGGACGCATCCTTTGTGCTCTTGGCCGCCAGCCTCACCGCGTCCCGGTTCAGATCCAATCCGATGCGCGTCATCTTTCTGCCCGCCGCGACGCGGCGCAGATAATATCCCTCTCCGCAGCCCGCATCCAGCACAACCGGCTCCTCAGAGCGCACATATTGGTTGAATGCGCGCGTCAGTTCCTCCGCTACAGGCTCAAACACGCCCGCCTCAAACACCCGCGCGCGGCTTTCAAACATCTCTTTTTTATAAAACGAATCCCGCCGCCCCGGCGCCAGGTTGACATAGCCCTGCCGCGCAAGGTCATAACAATGCCCCCGGGCACAGCGCAGGCTGTTCCCCTCGCGCGAAAACGCGCCCAGGCAGAGGGGGCAGCGCAGGTATCTCACCGTCTCGCCCATCTCTATTTCACCAGAAAATAGACCGCCACCAGCGTGCCCAGCGCGATACGATACCAGCCAAAGGCCGTAAAGCTGTGGCGCTTGATGTAGCCGATGAACGTCTTGATCGCCACGATGGACACCACAAACGCCGATACACAGCCCACGCCGAGGATGACCGCCTCTGCCGCCGTAAAGCTCAGGCCGAATTTAAGCACCTTAATCAGGCTGGCGCCGGCCATTGTGGGGATCGCCAGATAGAAACTGAATTCCGCAGCCGCCGCGCGCGAGCATCCCAGGAGCATGCCGCCCAGGATCGTCGCCCCCGAACGGCTTGTGCCCGGCACGAGCGAAAGCACCTGAAACAGGCCGATGAGCAGCGCCATGCGCATGTCGATCGCATCCACGCTCCGGATTTTCAGCCGTCTGTGCGGATTCTGTCTTCGCTCCACGGCAATGAATGCCACACCGTAGAGCACGAGCATCGCCGCCACGACGGGCGCCGTGTGCAGATGGGCCTCCATCCAGTCATCCAGCGGAATTCCCACGATCGCGCTGGGCAGAATCGCCACGAGAACCTTGAGCCAGAGCAGAACCGTATCCATTTTAAACAGACCTCGGATCCCCTCGCCCTTTTGGGGGCGCTTAAACGGCCAGAGCGTGCCGAAATAAAGCACCACCACCGCCAGGATCGCCCCCAGCTGGATGACAACCTCAAACATGGATTTGAACGCGTCGCTCATCTGAAGCTGCACAAACTCATCCAGCAGGATCATGTGGCCGGTCGAGCTGATCGGCAGCCATTCGGTGATCCCTTCCACCACGCCAAAGAGCAGCGCCTTGAGCAATTCAAGTCCAAGATTCATCGCTTTCCCCTTCCTCCTCTTTCCTTTTTCCGATTGGGTTCGTTTCTTCTCTTCCGGCGGATCCTTCGGGCCGGTTTGAGCCGTTTCTTTCGTCGCCTGCCGTTCCCGGCTTCTTTGTTATCATCCGCTTGCCGAGCATCGGTCTCGCCTTCATTCATGACAGACGCTGCTTTTCCGGGAGTCGGGAGAAAAGCGCTTTGTCAACGGTCTGAGCCGGCATCCTGCCGGTTTTCTCTCTTCGTTTTTCCTGTTTTTCCGCGCTGCGGCATCCTTTCTGGGTATGCAGCGGCATTCTCCGCTTTTCCCGTGCGCACCGTTTTCCTTGAATCCGAATTCAAATCAGAATTCAAATTCGTCCGCCGAATGCACGGTCAGCTTTGCGCCGCCGGTGGGGAGCGCCTGTTCAGCCGCCTGCACGCGCGCCTTTTCCTCCCGTTCGCGCACAGCCTCCTCCTGAGCCCGTTCGGCCTGCCGGCGCATGCGCTGCATGAGCTGCTGAAGCGGCGCCATGGCTGTCAGGTCATGCGCCAGCCTGTCGGCCATGGCGTGCGAGCGAAGCAGCGTCCAATCCTCCTGCGAGGGGATCTGTTCGATGCCAAACCCCTTTTTGACATACAGTGCGCGCAGATCCTCGGGAACATCGTCCGGCACGGCGATCTTCCGGTAATCTTCCCCATACATGGCAAATCGGCCCTTGATCCGCGGATGGTTCAGAATCCCGCGAACCTCGTCCGGCTCGCGGCGGATATGCAGGCGCAGCGCGTCCATCAGCGGCTTATCCGTACCATAGCAGCCGCATCCCCAGCTGATCCAGTCCGGGCCAAAGCCCCAGTACAGGCCGAAACCCTCGCTTCTCGACTCCCCCGGATAGCGCCATCCCAGCCACACATGATCGCGGAAGGGGGATTTGTCCCGAGTAAACCGCGTGTCCCGGCGGATGCGGGACATCGTCCTGCCGGGCCGCGTATCCAGCTGCGGATCGATCCGCTGAATCACCGGCGTCATTTCGTCGCAGAGCGCGCGCAGCGGCTCTTTGACCGCGCGCTCATAGCGCTCCCGGTTGGCCTCATAAAACGACGGATTGTTGTTAAACCGGAGGTCGGTCAAAAAGTCAAGCGCTTCCTGCCCAAACCCTGTAAACACGCGCATATCCCCTTTCCTGCCCCGCGGCAGTCTGCCGTAAACGGCCTTATTATACCACGCCCGGAACGCCTTGTCGAGCCGGGCACGCAAAAGCGCCCCATCCAGCCGGATGGGGCACATAAGAGAAAACCGGGTTCAAAACGGAGAAAACAGGTTTTCAGGCAGGATTACAGCCTGGCCAGCTCCACGGCAATCCGGGCCGCGGCGCGCGCGTTGTTGTAGGCCAGCTGAATGTTTGTCTTCAGGCTGTCGCCGCCGGTGAGCTCGACGATATGCGCCAGCAAAAACGGCGTGATCTCCTTGCCCTTGACCCCCGCATCCTCCGCCATCTTCAGGGCCTTGTCGATGACCGCGCTCATCGTTTCAAAATCCATGGCATACTCCTGCGGAACGGGATTGCCAATCAGCATGCCGCCGCCCAGGCCCATGCTCCACTTGGCATGGGCGATCTTTGCAACGTCGGCCGGCGTCTTTGCGTTGTAATCCACGCCGAATCCGCTCCTGCGGCAGTAAAAGGCCGGGAAATCATCCGTGTCAAGCCCCAGCACCGGCACGCCCATGGTCTCCAGATATTCAAGCGTGCGGCCGATATCCAGGATCATCTTTGCGCCCGCGCAGACAACCGCCACAGGCGTGTGCGCCAGTTCCTGAAGATCGGCGCTGATGTCCATGGTATCCTGCCCGCCGCGGTGCACGCCGCCGATGCCGCCCGTGGCAAAAACGCGGATGCCCGCCATGTTGGCCAGGATCATCGTGGTGGCCACGGTAGTGGCGCCCGTCAATTTCTCGGCCACGACGATGGGTAGATCGCGGCGGCTCACCTTGAGCACGCCCTTTCCCTCGCACATGCGCACGAGCTCGTCTTCCCCCAGGCCCACCTTGAGCCTGCCGTCTAAAACCGCCATGGTCGCGGGCACCGCGCCCTGCTCGCGGATGATCTTTTCCACCTCGCGCGCAAAGCCCAGGTTCTCCGGGTAGGGCATGCCATGGCTGAGGATCGTGCTCTCCAGCGCAACAACGGGTCTGCCCTCCCGGACGGCCTGCTCAATCTCCGGGGTAATGTCCATGAAATCCCTTTGAATCGATGCGTTCATTTGATATACTCCTTTATCATTTTTTCAATCGCCTCCGGCGACATCCTGCTGCTGATCGTGTCCTCCGAAGCGATGGCCACCATGCCTGCGGCCATCGCCGCGTAAAGCGTATCCTCCGCCCCCCACGCGCGGCGGGAAGCCCACACAATGCCGGCCATGGATGCATCGCCCGCCCCGGTGGCATTGACCATGCCGTCAAACGCCCGGCTCACACCGTGCAGCGCTCCTTCCGGCCCCTTGTAAAACATGCCGTCCCGGCCAAGGCTCACAAACACGCGGCGGACGCCTTTCCCTCGCAGGATGTCGCAGGCCCGCTCCATGTGCGAGAGCGTATCGACCGGGCAGTCTGTCAGGGCCTCCAGCTCCATGCGGTTGGGCTTCACGGTATCAAAGCATCCGATATAAGGCTTCAGTTCGCGCGCCCAGGCCGTGGAAACCGGATCCAGGTACAACGGACACGTGCAAACCTGCGTCAGCCGTTCGACCGTGGCGGCGGACAGGTTTCCATCACAGACCACCAGATCCGCGCCGCAGAGCACATCGCGCGACGCTTCCACCAGCTGAGCGCTGAGCCGCTTGATAATATGCATATCGCTCATCGCCAGAAGCATGTCCCCATCCCCATCCATGATGGAGATATAGCTGGAAGACCGCTCTCCCCGCAGAATATGCGCCGCACTCATGTCAATGCCGGCGGCGCGGCATCCCTCCAGAATGCTTCGTCCATGCACATCATCGCCCACAACGGTGATCAGGCGCACCGGTTCCCCCAGCCTTGCCAGATTTTCACAGATGTTGCGGCATACGCCGCCCAGGGACATGTGCAGGGTGCCGGGGTTGGAATCCCGCATGACAAGCTGGCGCTCGCTTTTTCCATGGATATCCATATTCGCGCCGCCGATGCCCGCGATATATCCCATTTGCGTTTTCCCCTCCTTCGCAGGTTCAGAGAAACGCCCCGCGTTCCCCTCCCGCTCCTTCATTGTATCTTCTTTGGCAAAAAAAAACAAGTCTTTTCCAGCTGCCCGCCGATCCCCAAAAGGGCGGGCCCCATGGCCCGCCCTCGTTTTCCGGCATAGCCCCCTTCTCTTTCAAAAAGGCGTTTCTTTTTGAAAGAGAATCCGGTTTTTCCCCAGGATCCTCCCTGCTGTCATCCCCGCTCCCTTTCCCGCGCGGAGGCGTCCAGCGCCGCCCGGATCACCTGATCCATGTTGTAATACCGGTAGCTGCCCAACCGTCCGCCGAAGAGCACATCCTTCCTTTGTGCGGCCAGCGCCTGATACCGCTCAAAAAGACGCTGGTTTTTTTCATCGTTGACGGGATAGTAAGGCTCCATGCCGGGCTCCCAGGCAGCAGCATATTCCCGGCTGATGACGGTCTTCTCCTGCGTCCCGAATTCAAAATGCTTATGCTCGATGATGCGCGTATACGGAACATCCGCGCTGGTGTAGTTCACCACGGCGCATCCCTGCCAGTTGTCGCAGTCGAGCACCTCATGCTCAAAGCGCACGGTTCTGTATTCAAGATGGCCCAGGCAGAAGTCAAAGAACTCGTCCATCGCGCCCGTATACACGGTTTTTTCAGCGATCTGCGGATGCCGTTTCACCAGATCGCGGTAATCCGTCTCAAGCTGCACATCGCTGCCTTCCAGCAACTTTTCGGCCAGCGCGTTATATCCCTGAATCGGAATGCCCTGGTGCGGATCCTCAAAGTAATTATTGTCATATGTAAAGCGCAGCGGGAGCCGCCGGATGATGAAGGCGGGAAGCTGCGTGCAGGGCCTTCCCCATTGCTTCTGGGTGTATTCCCGCACCAGTTTTTCATAAAGATCCCGGCCGACCAGCCTGAGCGCCTGCTCTTCCAGGTTTTGCGGCTCTCTGTCCCGATAGGGCCGCGTCTGGCGCTCAAGGATGGCGCGGGCCTCCTGCGGCGTTGTGATGTTCCACATTTTCGAAAATGTGTTCATGTTGAACGGCAGGTTGTACAGCTCATCGCGATAGCGGGCGACCGGCGAATTGACATAGTGATTAAACGTCACAAACCGGTTGACATACCGCCACACCTCTTCATCCCGGGTGTGGAAGATATGCGCGCCATAGCGGTGGACGCGGATCCCCTCCACGCTTTCGCAATAGGTGTTTCCCCCTGTGTGGCCACGCCGGTCGATCACAAGGCAGCGTCTGCCGGCGTCCGTCATCTGCCGGGCAAAGACACAGCCATACAGCCCGGCGCCGACAATCAGATAATCATATTGCATCCTATCCCTCCCCGGATGCGCCTATCGCGCTTTTTGTCCTGCAAATCCTTTTGCATGGTCTCGGCCTCAGGCGCAGAGCCGCAGAATTCGCAGCCTTTCGCCGTGGACAAACCGGCAATCTGCCGGCATCCCTTTCCCTTTTATCTTACACCCTGCCGCGCCGTCCTGTAAACCGGATCCTTCAAAGTTCTTCCATTTCCTTCAAATCTCTTTCTGGGGGATGTGCCGGAGATGCAGCCGGCATCACGCCGGTTTCTTTCTTCATGAGCGGCAGAAAATGCGGTTCTTCCGTTCCCCACCAGACAGGCAGCCCCTTTCCCGCTGCGGGAAAGGGGCTGTTTGG
>DVMG01000259.1 GCA_018715105.1 Candidatus Ventricola intestinavium | reverse complement strand
CGGATTTTTGGAAGCTTCTGGCACTGCTGAAGGAGCACGATATCCCCTTCACCATTCTGGGAAACCCCTTTCACCTGAATGATGAGGTATGCCGCAGGCTGAGGGAATACGGCTGCGAAAAGTATCAGCTTTCGCTTGACGGGATGCGGGAAACCCATGACTGGTTCCGCAAGCCGGGCAGCTTCGACATTACCTTGGAGAAAATCGGCTGCATCCATCGCGCGGGCATTCGCAGCGTTATCATGACCACGGTATCCGGAATCAACATCGGCGAGGTGCCGGACATCGTCGACGCGGTGGTCGGGGCGGGGGCCAATGTCTTCGCCTTTGCCCGCTACTGTCCGACCAGTGAAGAAAAGGATGTGGGGATTGAGCCGCTGCGCTATCGCAAGCTCCTGGAAACCTGTGATAAGAAATTTAAGGCCTATGAGGAGGCAGGATGTCCGACCTATTTTAACAAAAAAGATCACCTGTGGACGCTGTATGAATACGAAACCGGCGCTTTCAAAATTCCGGAAACAGTGGAAGAGGGAATGATTTATGGCGGCTGCAACTGCGGCAATTGCCACCTGACGATCCTGCCCACGGGCGACATCTTTGCCTGCCGCCGGGTTCAAGGCAGCAAGGTGGGCAATGTGTTTGCGGACAGGCTGGCCGATGTGTGGGCCTGCCAGATGGAGCGGTACAGGGATTACACGAGATTTGAGAAGTGCGCGCGGTGCGAGCTGCTGGCATTCTGCCGGGGATGCCCTGCCGTGGCCAGCGGCAGGGACGGCAATTTCTACGCCGCGGATCCCCAGTGCTGGAAGGAGGTTCATCCATGATCCCTAAAACCATGAGGGCTGTTATCCTGACAGAGCCCACCCCGGCCGAACAGGTACGGCTCAGGGATTGCCCCGTGCCCCCCGTGCGTCCGGGATGGGTGCTGGTGAAGGTAAAAGCCTTCGGCCTGAATCATTCGGAGCAGATCCTCCGGCTCAGCGAGATCCAGGCGGATTATATTCACAAGCCGGTCATTCCCGGCATCGAATGCGTGGGAGAGATTGCGGATCCGTCGGACAGCCCTTTTCAGAAGGGGCAAAGAGTGGCCGCGCTCATGGGCGGCATGGGGCGAAGCTACAACGGCAGCTACGCGGAGTATGCGCTGATGCCGGCGTCCCATGTGTTTTCCGTGGAGACGGGATTCTCCTGGACGGAGATGGCGGCGGTTCCAGAGACGTATTTTACGGCTTGGGGATCGCTCTTCGAGTGTTTAAAACTTCAGAAAGGGGATACGCTGCTGGTTCGCGGCGGCACCTGCGCTTTGGGATATGCGGCGATACGGCTCGCCAAAGCTTCAGGATGCCGGGTGATCGCCACCACCCACAGGGAAAAGAAGCTCTCCTTGCTGGCCGGTGCAGACCGGGCGGTTCTGGATACGGGGACGCTGGCGGATACCTTTTCCGGTGTCACCAAGGCCCTGGAGCTGGTGGGCCCTAAAACCCTCCGGGATACCCTGAAGTGTGTGGAAAAAGGCGGGATTGTCTGCAGCACGGGGATCCTCGGCGGGGTCTATGCCTTGCATGGATTCGATCCGATCAAGGAAATTCCCAATGGAGTGTACCTGACGGGCTTTTTTTCAAACGATCCTACCCGGCAGGCCATGACGGATATTTTCTCTTTCATCGATGAGCACGAGATCAAGCCGGATATTGGAGCGGTCTATCGGTTTGAAAACATTTCCGCGGCGCTTTTGGATAGGGATCATCACAGGGTAGAGGGGAAAATCGTGATAGAAGTGTAAAACCGATACGGGAAGGAGAAGCGAGCCGCAGCTTTGCGGCGGCATCCGTTGGGCTTCGGGCCCATGCCTCTGGGCGTGGAAAAGGGAAAACCGAGTTGTCAGGAGAAGGAAGGTGTTCAAAGCCCTTTGGCTGGCAAACCGCTTGCATGAGCCTGATATGGGGACGCCTTTTCCGAATGGATTTTGAAAAAAGCACTTGTGTTGAGGACCTGTTTCCCTATTCTGCGATTGAATGGATCTGAAAGAAATGCAGATACAAAAAAGGATACAGCGTACAGGCCGGGGCTTCATCCATCGCATGCCTGTAGAAAGGGCTGTATCCTCGGCCCCACGCCATAGCACAGGGCGGTGCGGATGTCAATACGCAGTCGAAAAACGGCGCGCAAGATGCAGGGATCTCCTCCGAGCGCTATGAGGATTCCAGCCTTTCAGCGAGCCGGTGGAAAGCTGGGGCGAAGGGAAAATTCCCAGAGGAAGATTCCCGGATGCTGGACAAGCGCCGGAGGCATTTCAAAAAAGCGGGCTGAGCCATTGCCGAGACGATAGAGCAGACGGCAACGGCCAACAGCCCGTGGCCGTCTCAGTAGGCGATCACAATGCCGCCGTCATAGGCGTACATGGAGGAGAGCGCGGATGTGGGGGTCATCACGATTTCTCCGATGGCCGGGCACTTCTCACGGATCATCTGGCATACCTGCTGCGCGCGCTCCAGGCAGTTGCAGTAGGAGAGCACGAGCCTTTGCGAGCCTGCGGCCAGCCCTTCTGTATGACGGCGGCAGGTATCCACCATCTGCGAAAGCGCACCGCGGATGCCGCGCGCCTTGGAAAGCTGCTTGATCGCGCCGGAACCATCGTCGCTCATCACCAGGCGAATGGAGAGCACGTTGGCCAGCAGGCCGATCGCCTTGCTGACGCGGCCGTTTTTGACCAGATTGTCCAGCGAATCCAGCACAAACAGCGTGTGCAGGGAGCGGATCTTCTCTTCAACCACGGATACGATCTGCTCAAAGGACTGCCCCGCGTCGATAAGCTCCCGCAGCATCAGGGCCAGATAGGTTTCCCCCGCGCTGGCGCTCTCGCTGTCAAAGATGTGGATGCGCTTTCCCGCGTCCTGCTCAAGTGCCTGCTCCCGCCCGATGGAAGCCGCGTTGTGCGAACCGGAGAGCTTGGAAGAGAGCGTGACCACAAAGCAATCCCCTTCTCCGGCCAGCATCTTGCCCGCATACAGATCCGGGGAGGGGCACGCCGAGCGCGCAGGGCTTTTTGACATGCGCATCGCCTCCAGATAGGGGGCGATTTCCACCGAACCGTCGTCCACATAATCGGTGCCGTCGATGGTGATGGTCAGCGGGGCGACCGAGGCCTTTGTCCTTTCCCGCAGCTCAGGAGAGAGATCGCAGCAGCTGTCAACAAGAATGTTCATGGCATTGCCTCCACATTTCAGGCGCTGATGAAGCGCG
>DVMG01000258.1 GCA_018715105.1 Candidatus Ventricola intestinavium | reverse complement strand
CCTGGGATTTGAAAAGCCCGGATGCTTCATGAATCTGGCCGTGGAGGGCATCGGACGCATTGTGGATATCGAGATGGAGATCATCCTGGAGATCGTCAAGAAATGGGGCGGTACGGATCTGGGCAGCGACTACGGCGAAAAGTGGTTTGAAAACCGGATCACCTTCTTTTATCCGGGGCACATCATGGACATCCCTCAGATGTTTGGCACCATGGATACCGTGGCCACCTACGCCAACATTGAAAAGATCTATCACGCCATGAAAAAGGCCGTCAAGGAGAATTTTCCCTTTGTGCGCTATATCTCCCATTCCAGCCATTGGTATGAATGGGGCTGCATGAATTATACCCGCTTCATCGTGGAACCGAAGGACGTCCCGCAGGATCCGGAGGAAGCGCGCCGCCTGCACAACCGCATCTGGAATGTGGGCGTTCGCGCAGCGATGGAAAACGGCGGCGTCATCAACGATCATCACGGCATCGGCCTGAAGCTCTCACGGCTGATGAAGGAACAGTATGGCCCCGCGATGCAGGTGATGCAGGCGCTCAAAACGCAGCTGGATCCCCATGGCATCATGAACCCCTGCAAACTGGGTCTGTGAAAGGAGGACGCAGCGATGTACAGCGAAAAAGCCAAAAAGCATGCGGATGCCTGCCGCTTTTGCTACATGTGCCGCCACCTTTGCCCTGTGGAGCTGGCCACCGGAAAGGAAAACAACACCCCGCGCGCCAAGGGCCTGCAGGTGTCCATGATGGAGCGCGGCATGAAGATGGACAGCGGCAGCGCGGTGACGATGTATGAATGCCTGCTGTGCGGGGCATGCACAGCCGACTGTGTGACCGGCTTTGACCCGCTCCTCTTCATCCGGGAGGCCCGAACCCACGCCGTGCTTGAAAACCTGGAGCCTCCCTTTGCCAGGCGCGTGATTGACCGGCTGCTCGCGACCGGAAACCCTTACGGCGCGAAGGAATGCCGCGCCGACCTGACGGGCATCCCCACGCAGGGTGAAACCCTCCTCTGGCTGGGCAGCGCCGCGCGCTACGCCGTGCCGGACGTGGCGCAGGCGTTTATGAGTATTCTGAAAAAAGCCGGCGTGCGCTTTGCCGTGCTCGCGGATGAACCGGCCAGCGGCTGTGAGCTGGGCGATATGATCGGCCATGTGGAGGATGTCCGCCAGCAGGCCATGACGGCAGCCGCCGCCCTCCAGCAAGCCGGAGCAAAGCGAGTCATCGTGCTGGACAGCCATGACGCGGCGTTCTTCCTGCACGAATGCAGGGATTGGGGCATCCATCTGCCGGAGATCGTCACCGCCACCAGCTTTGTTCTCGATTTGATTGAAACCGGGCGGATTACCCCGGTGAAAAAGAAGGAGACCGTCAGCTATCATGACGCGGCCCGCCTCTCGCGCGATATCGGGGAGCTGCACACGGCGCGCCGGATTCTTGCCGGCATGGGGGCCGATCTGCATGAGCTCTATCTCAACGAGCTGATGAACAAACACTCCGATTCCAACCACGCCTGCGGCTCCGCGGTGCGCGCACGGGAATGCGGCTCTTCCCTCATGGGGCAGATGCGGCCCGATCTGGCCAGAAAGCTGTGTGAAAACCGTTATGCGGATCTGCTTCGCACGGATTCGCGCATTCTTGTGGCCGCCGACCCGCAGGCAACCGAGGCGCTGCGCCTGTCCATACCGGTGGGCTGCGAATACCGGGATCTGTTCGTGATGCTGGACTCCAGGCTGTGAGCGCCTAAGGATCCCGCACACGCCGCTTCGGCGGGCCTTTGACATGGATTGGGGAGGGATGTGCGTTGAAATACACGATTGGCGTGGACTTTGGCGGAACATCGTCCAAGGCGACGCTCCTTGGCGAAGACGGGCATGTGGAAGCCGTTTCCAGCTGTGAATACCCCACCTATTATCCGCAGAACGGCTGGGCAGAGCAAGATCCGGAGGATTCCTGGCGGGCCTTCGTTTTCAATGTCCGAAGCCTGTTTGCCAAAAGCGGCGTGCGCCCGCAAGAGGTTGCCGCCCTCGCGCTGGATGCCGCCACGCATACGGCCGTTTTGCTGGATGCGCAGGATCGTCCCGTACGCAGATCCATCTACTGGACGGATTCCCGCGCCTGTGACGAGGCGGCGCAGCTGCAGGCCGAATACGGTGAGGAAATTACCCGCCTGACGTTCAACCGCGTTTCCAGCCTGTGGACGCTGCCCCAGCTGCTCTGGCTCTCGCGGCATGAGCCGGAAACGCTGGATCGAACCGCTCGGGTGATGGCCATCAAGGACTATGTGCGATACCGCCTGACCGGGGATTTTGTCACCGACGACATCGAGGCCATGGGTTTTCTGCTTCTGGACGCAAACACCAACACGTGGAACAGCCGCCTGTGCCATCTGGCCGGCATCACGCCGGACAGGATGCCCCCGCTTGTCCGCCCCTGCCAGCGCCTTTCCCCCATCACCCGCGCTGCACAGGAGGAAACGGGGCTGTGCGGCGCAACCGCCGTCCTCGCCGGCACGACGGACACCGCCATGGAGGTCTACGCCGCCGGGGCGAATGCGCCGGGCCAGGCCACCGTCAAACTCGCCACCGCCGGCCGCATCTGCTCCGTCACCCGCCACGCGGTGCTGGATCCCTGTCTGGTCACATACCGCCATGTGGTGGACGGCCTGTGGTATCCCGGAACGGCGACCAAATCCTGTGCGGCCAGCAACCGCTGGTTCCGGGATACGTTCGGCGGCGAATTCGGCGAGATGGGCGCCGCGGCGGCCACCGTTTCCCGCGGCAGCGACGGCCTGTTCTTCCATCCCTACCTTCAGGGAGAGATCACGCCCTATCTGGATGACCGGCTGCGCGCCTCCTTTGTGGGCGCGACCGGGCACCATACCCGGGCGCACTTTAACCGCGCCGTGCTGGAGGGCATCGCCTATTCGCTTAAAGACTGCTATGCCACGCTGGCCCGCCTTTCAATCGCCCCACAGCAGGCCGTGCTCATCGGCGGAGGCGCCCGGGATCCTCTCTGGCGGCAGATCATGGCGGACATGCTCGGTATCCCCCTTCACACCATCTCAAACGCCGATTCATCGCTGGGCAGCGCCATGCTGGCCGGCGTCGCGGCGGGCGTGTTCGCCAGCCATCAGGAGGCGGCAGACAAGTGCATCCATATCCAGGACGAAATCCTGCCGGATCCCGCCGGCATGGCGTTTTATGAGGAGCACTTCGCGCTTTACAAGCAGATTCAGGCGGCGCTTGCGCCAGTCTATCACCGGCTATGAGAATTCTCTGCCTCATCAAGCAGGTGCCCGACTCTCTGCATGTGCCCATGGGCAGCGACCTGACGCTGCAAAGAGAGTTTACCGCACAGATTCTAAACCACGCGGATGAATCCGCCGTCGAGCTGGCGCTGCGCCTTCGGGATGCCCACGGCGGCAGCGTGACCGCCCTCACCATGGGCCCCGCCCGGGCAGAGGGCACCCTGCGGGAGCTTGTGGCGCGCGGCGTTGACCGGGCGGCGCTTCTCTCATCTCCTGCCTGCGCAGGAGCCGATACATGGGCCACCTCTTTTGCCCTGTGCGCCGCGGTCAGGGCCCTGGGAGACTTTGACCTGGTTTTGTTCGGCCGGCGTGCCGCCGACGGGGAAACCGGTCAGGTGGGGCCCATGACATCCGCCCTCCTGGGCCTTCCCTGCATCAGCAATGTGACACAGGCCCGTCTTGAGGAGGGTCATGTCGTGGCCGATCAGCTTACGGAGGAGGGGATCTTCACCTGGCAGGCGTCCCTGCCCGCTGCGCTCACGCTGTGCGAATGGAGCTATCCGCTGCGCCTGCCCACCCTTTGCGGCCTGTCCCGGGCCAGGAGCGCCGGAATGATCCGCCTCACCCCCGAGGGCATTGGCCTTCGTCCCGATGTCTGCGGGCTGAGGGGCTCCCCCACCCGTGTGATCCGTGTTCACGCGCACACGCAGGGGGTACGCAATCCCCGATGGATTTGCGCGTCCGAAGCCGCAGAGGTGGTCGCGCGCCTTCTGAATACCGGGCCGGAGGAAAGCCATGAAAACGCTTGTCTATTGTGAGGCGGCGCGCCCGCATGCCCTTGGTCTGATTGCAAAAGCCCGTGAATTCTCCACGGAAGTCACCGCCCTTTGCGAGCAGGAGGATTCCTGCGCGGCATGCCTGCATGCCGGCGCATCCTCCGCTTTCGTCCTGCCCCTGCATGAAGACGACTGCGCGCAGGGAGACTGCATTGCCTCGGCCATCCGGCAGATTGGGGCGGACAGCGTGCTCTTTCCCGCCACAGTACGCGGCCGCTTTCTCTCTGCATGGACCGCTGCACGGCTTGAAACCGGCCTGACGGCGGACTGCACGGCTCTGAGCGTTACGGAAGATGGCCTGCTGTTGCAGACCCGCCCCGCGTTTGGTGGAAACCTCACCGCGGATATTCTGTGCAAAACCCGCAGGCCGCAGATGGCCAGCGTTCGTCCCGGCGTGTTTCCCCTGCCCTCTGTGCCCGTCCGGGCCGCTGTCCCCCAGGAATCTGTGCGCATGCTCCGCGTGCAGCCCCTTGCGGATTATCTCATCCGCCGGTGCTTTACGCCCGCGCAGGAGGCCGTTTCCCTGCAGGATGCGGATGTGATCCTCGCAGGCGGCATGGGCGTCGGAAGCAAAAGGGGCTTTGACAAGCTCTTTACCCTGGCACATCGGATCGGAGGTGCCGTTGGCGCCACACGCGCCGCCGTGGATGCGGGCTATGCCACTTATGCGCATCAAATCGGGCAGACGGGGGTCATCGTCCGCCCCAGGCTGTATATCGGCTTCGGCCTTTCTGGGGCCGTGCAGCACACGGTCGGCATGGAGGGGGCTCAAACCGTGATCGCAGTGAATCCGGATCGTCATGCACCCATCTTCCGCCATGCCGATTACGGCATCGCCGGGGATTGGGAGGAAACCGCGGATATTCTGATCCGCGCATTCAC
>DVMG01000257.1 GCA_018715105.1 Candidatus Ventricola intestinavium | reverse complement strand
CTCCGCGCTGGCCTGGGCAGGGCGTGAAAGCGCATAGACCGGGCTTTCCTCCCCGATAAACGGCGATATCTCATACCAGTAAAATGTCACGCTTCCGCTCGTGCCATCGTAATAGCGGTAGGTATCGTCCTGATAATACACCGTCAGCCCCAGTTCGTCCACGGAAAAACAGTCGCGCGGCATGGGCAGCAGGTTGGCAAACTCCATGTAACCGCTCATATCCGAAAGGATATCCCGCTCGATAATCGCCTCCATCCGGGCGGCGGCTGCATCGGGATCGTCAAAAAGCTGATCAAACGGGATCTCCTCGCCCGTCTGCAGATTGAGCGTCAGCGCCGCGGCCGTGCATCCGGTGCGCCCATCCTCCTGCTCGCCGTTCCATACCCGCGCGAGGGAAGCAATCTGCCCATCCGTATAGAGCGAACCCGTCTGCGAAATGAGCGTTGTGCCCAGCGCGCTGGCGCGTTCATAGACCTGCTGGGCCGCTGCCTGCGAAAAGCGCGTCTCGATCAGCATGTTCGCCTGAAGCAGCGCAGGATCCACCGGGGCGGCGGGCCCGTCCGATGCCCCCGGCGAGGCCGTGGCCTGCGGGGAGGATGCCGCCTGCGGCGCTGCGGTTTCCTGCGGAGCCGCCGTTTCGTCTCCCGCCGTTTTTTCCGCACTCTGCACGGAAAAGAGCACAAGCCGGTTCTCTCCCTCCACGCTTTCAGCCGCCTCAATCTCAAGCTGAGCCAGCGCCAGCCCGGGCACGAGCATCAGCGCGGCGAAAACCGCTCCCCATCGCTTCATTTCTGCAATCACCTCTCCGGTATGGTTATCAAAATCATGGCTGCGCCCGCATAAAAAGGCGCGTGTTTCGTTTATAAAACGAATTACACGCGCGTTTTCATCCCGCTCATGGAAACTTTTTCCAATTTCGTCTGTTTGGGCCCGTTTCCGGATTCTTTCCGGCGCTTTGCGCAGAAAAAGCAGGGGCTCTAAAAGATCACCGGCTGAAGCTGTCTTCCCTCCAGGGCCGCCTGCGCGGCGGGCAGAATCTGCGTAAAATCCGCCACACAACTTGTGGGCTTGCTTCTGAAATCATCCTGCTCAAAGGGCACAAAATACACGCCCTTTCGATTCATCAGCAGGCCGATGCCCGCCGCGGAGCTGGCCAGCGCATCGTTGGTGGAAACGGCGATGAGCACCGGCCCATCGTTGCGGCGATGGCTTTTAACCGCCAGTGTCGGCGCCGTGTCATAGATCCCACAGGCGAGTTTTCCAAGCGTGTTGCCTGTGCACGGCGCGATGATCAGCAGATCCAGCAGCTTTTTGGGGCCGATGGGTTCCGCCTGAGCAATCGTGTGGATGACCTTTTCCCCGCAGATTTCCTCTGCCTGCGCCACCCAGTCCGCCGCGCGTCCAAACCGCGTATCGGTTGTGTATGCATGTTCGGACATAATGGGGATCACATGATATCCATGCTCGACCAGCATGCCCAGCTGTGCAAAAACGGGTTTAAACGTGCAAAACGAGCCGGTGATAGCAAAACCGATGTGAAGCTCACTCATGAACGCTGCCTCCCTCCTCCGTCTGCCCGGACACGGGCCGCTGCTCAGCGGGCTGCCCCATCGCGCGCATCAGCGCATCAAAGAGCGCTTCGCCCGCGTCAAGCGGCGCATACCGGGCGGGCAGCCCGCTTTCCACGGCAACCTCCAGCCCCATCTGAACCGCCTGCTCCAGGTCGAGCCCATAGGGCGCACTGGCCAGCTCCACAATCGGCGTATGCTTTTTAAGGCGCAGAAGGGCCTCCTTGCCCAGCACGCGCGCAGGGATCGTGTTGATGACGACATCCGCCTGCGCGCATGCGGAGGCGATCTGCGCAAGCGGCACGGGATGCGCCCCCATGCCGTGCGCCATGCGCATCTGCGCTTCGCTTCGCGCGCAGACGATCACGAACATGCCCAGCGCGCAAAGCCGTGCCGTCATCTCCTGGCCGATGCGGCCAAAGCCGGTGATCAGCGCCGTTTCGGCCAGCAGCGCCCGCTTTCTGCGGCGGAAGATCTCCAGCAGCGCGCCTTCCGCCGTCAGACGCGCATTCCTTCTCAGAAAAGCCTCGTCCTTTTCGGGCAATACGAGCATCTGCGCCATGGGCAGTGCCTCTTCCTCCACCGCGCCGGCAAGAGCCGCCCGGCACGGCGGAATGAGCCCCAGCACACGCTCACGGCTCATCTCCCCGGCTCCCGGCCCGGCCACGAGAATCCCGTCCCGAAAGCTCCTGGGCCATGGCAGCACAACGGCGTCCGCGCCGCCCAGATCCGGCACGACGTCGTTTTCCGATGCGATGTGCAGCGTTTCCCATCCGGCCTGCTGGGCGGCCAGCAGCACGCCGAGCATGCGTTCATCCCCTCCAAATGCAATCAGGCGCATGGTTCATCCCCTCCCGCCGAGCTTATGCGAAAGGGCCTGGGCGCATGCCGGGATGAAAGTCTGCGAAGACCGGCTCACCTCCACGTTCCCGTCTCGTCAAAGATCCGTGCGCATGCTTCCGCCTTTCCGGTCAGCTCGTCGGGGAAGCCCATCTGCCGCATGAGCAAAAGCGCGTTCCTCGTGTTGCTGGGGCCGTCAAGAAGGCGATAGGAAAAGCGCATCTCTCCCCTCTCAAACGTCTCTGCGAAATGCATCTGGCGGTAACCGGGCAAAAGCCGCGTCAGCTCCTGATCATGCGTGGCGGCCATGCAAAGGCAGTTCTCCCGGTCAAGCGCCTCCAGCAGCGCGCGGGAGGCGGCGATGCGCTCGACGGTGTTCGTGCCGCGCAGGATCTCGTCGATCATGCAGATCACCTTTCTGCCCCTGCGGACGGCTTCCATCACCCGCTGAAGGCTGCGCACCTCCACCACAAAGTAGCTCTCTCCTCCGGACACGTTGTCGCGCAGCGCCATGGAGGTCATCACCTGCGCGCGGGACAGGCAAAACGTACGCGCCGTGCACACCGCAACCGTCTGGGCCAGAATCGCGTTGATCGCCAGCGCCTTGATGAACGTGGATTTTCCGGAGGCGTTCGATCCCGTGATCAGCGCGCCTCCCGTGAGGAAGAGATCGTTGCCCACTGGATGGCCGATCAGAGGATGCACCAGTTCACGCGCTTCCACCCGCATGGCGGAAGAATCGGGAAAAAAGGAGGGCACACACGCCGTTTGCGCAGCCTTTTTGAACCCGGCAACCGCCATGCACGCATCCAGCTCGCCCACCTGTGCATAAAGGCTGCGAAGCGCCGCGTTCTCCCGCTGAAAGCATGCGCTCAGCCGGGACAGGCAGATCATATCCAGCTGGAAAAAGATGCGCAGATAGTCGGTCAGGAAGTCAAACTCGCTCACGCGCTGCATGGCAAAAAGCGCGTTCCACCGCCGCACCGGGCGCAGCCGTTCGATATGCACACGCATCTCCTGCGCAATCTCTTCAAGCTCCGGGGGCAGGCAGGCGCAAAGCCTGCGCGCCGTCTCCAGGACGGATGCGATATGCCGCACCGCCGCGATCTGCGACATAAACACCCTCCCCGAGCGGTAATAGACGATGAGGTTGGCGGCAAAGACGGGGATCAGGGCCAGCAGGCAGGCCGGTGTGGTGAAAAGCGCCAGCAGCAGAACAGCAAAGGGGCAAATCCCCATCGCCAGATAGACGCCCGCATGCTCCACACGGCTTGCCGAGGAATGAAAAAGATACCCGTGCGCGCCGTGAAACCGGGCGCGGCCCAGTTTCCCCAGCACAAGCCGCATCTGCATGCGGGCCTGCTCATTCCCGGCGACTGCTTCCATGATGCGGATGCGGCGATCCAGCGTCTCCTCCGCGGCATCCGTGCGGTGCAGCATGTCATAGAGCGCCTCTTCGCCGGCATTGCTGCACGCCGTGTCCATCCGGGCGAAGACCGCATCCATGTTGAGATCATTCCATGTGATGGCATCCACCGCGCAGGGAGATTCCCCTTCTTTGGCCCGGCAATAGGAAGCAATGTCGCGCAGATCATCCGCATCCAGGCGATGGGCGGGCGCGTCCATCCCCCACTGCCGCGCCCGGCGCACGGCGCTTTTTCGCCTTGCGCGCGCCTTTCCCAGCGCGGATGCGAGGACGATCGCGGCCACAAGGAGAGGCACCGCGTATCCACTGTCCATCGCTCGTTTTTCTCTCCTTTCCATGACGCTCCATGACGCTCCATGACGCCGCGCCCTGCGCGCCTCTGCGTGCCGCCCGCAGCGAATGCTGGGAAACACGCCCCGATGGCCCGATCAAAAGCGCCTTTCAGCAGCAAGGGCGCGCAGGGCATCCGGCATCATGCCAGCGTCTGCTTTTCAAACATCTTCATCGCCACAGGAATGGAAAGAAGGCTCAGCACCATGCCGGCGGCAAGCACCATGCCGCTCAGCAGGACGATTGTCCCCCTCATGTTTTCCTCCAGGAACGCGATTCCCGCGCCGAGCAGCGCGGCCTCCGCGATCAGCACGATCAGGTAGATCATCCGTCCCCGCTCCACGCCGAAACGGATCAGCAGCGGAATGGAAACCGCATGCGCCATCAGCGTGATGCCCGCTCCCAGCATCAGAACCGGGGAGAGCGCCGGTGTGCCGGCCCGAACGGCGGTGATGATCCCCGCCAGCACGGACAAAATCGCGATGCTCGCATAGGAAATCAGGTATTTATCCAGCACACATTGCAGGTTGGAAAGCGGCAGCATCGGCACCAGGCGGTCAAACCGGCTGCGCTCATCCAGCGCGAGCAGGTTGACAGGCAGCATCAGCGAATAAAACATCGCAAACATCACGGCGCTTTCGTTTGCAACGGCAAGCACGATGATCAGCAGCGCATAGAGCATCAGCGTGCGCTTTGTCATCCACATGTCTTTGATCAGCAGCCCCTTCACCGCTCCATCTCTCCTTTCGTCAGCAGCAGCATGATATCCTCAATATTCGCGGTTTGGGCGGCAAAGCCCTTTCCCACCTCAGCGCGCCGGGCAAGCACGTGCACCGCGCCATGCCCCCGCATCACGCGAACGACGGCGGCCCTGTCAAGCCGGGAATACGCCTCTTCCGACAGCGTGAGAAGCGCGTATTTTTCCTCAAGCGCGTCCTTTTCCTCCGCCATCACCACACGGCCTGCATGCAGGAAAACGATATAATCACAGATCTTTTCAAGATCCGACACGATGTGGGAGCTGATGAGGATTGAATGCGTTTCCTCCCGCGTAAAATCGTTGAACATATCCAGGATCTCATCGCGCACCACAGGATCCAGACCGCTGGTCGCTTCATCCAGCACGAGCAGCCTGGCATGATGGCTCATCGCGGCGGCGAGAGCCAGCTTCATCTTCATGCCGCGCGAAAAGCTCTTGATCGCCTTGTCTTCCGGCAGGGCGAACCGCTTCAGGCAGCGGCCAAATTCCGCTTCATCCCACTGGCGGTAAAGATGGCGCATAAAGCGCCCCGTCTGCCTGGCCGTCAGCTCATCCGGCAGGCATGCCTCGTCGAGCACCACGCCGATCTCCTGCTTGACGGCGGTGAAGGCCGGGCTCCTGCCTGCCGGGATCCCCAGCACATGCACCTGGCCGCTGTCCGGCCGGCATGCGCCCATAAGCATGCGGATCAGCGTCGATTTTCCTGCCCCGTTTTCCCCCACAAGGCCCAGCACGCATCCCTGCGGCAGGGTGAGCGACACGTCTTCCATGGAAAAATCCCCATAGCGTTTGCAGATGCCGTTCATCTCAATGGCATTCAATTTTCATTCCTCCTCCATTCTCAATGTGCGCAGCATGTCGCACAGTTCCTCCCCGCTGATGCCCGCCTGCGCGGCGAGCTGAGAAATCTGCTGCAGATGCTCCTCAATTCTGCGCAGCATCTCCTCGCGCACCCATTGCGGATTGCGTGCCGCCACAAAGCAGCCCTTTCCCGCAACCGTGCAGATCAGGCCCTCCCTTTCCAGCTCGTCATACGCCCGCTTGGTGGTGATCACGCTGATGCGCAGATCCTTGGCCAGGCCGCGTATGGAGGGAAGCATCTCCCCTTCCGTCAGCTCGCCGCTGAGAATACAGGCCTTGATCTGGGAGACGATCTGTTCATAAATCGGGAGACCGGAAGCGTTGCTGATAATCAGGTTCATTCCGTGCTTTCCTTTCTCTCTGTTCATATACAGTATATACAGAATGAACACTTTTGTCAACCCTTTTTCCTGAAAAACATTTTTCTCCACTTTCCATTAAAAAAAGGGAGTATTCCGCGTGAATCCTCCCCTTATTATGTTATATT